>CAZAUB010000323.1:1312-3617 GCA_964488195.1 uncultured Methylobacter sp.
GAGACCGGCAACCTGACCGCTGGCGATACAACGCTGGTTAACTGGGGTGTTGGGTATGAGCATAAGGATTTAAAGCTTGAACTTGATCTGTTCAACTTGCTTGGCTCTAAAAGCAATGATACCGCTTACGCCTATATTTCCCGTTTACCGGGAGAAGCAGCCGCTGGAGTGGATGGCATTCTCAAGCATCCGGTAGAGCCGCGTATGTTAAGACTGACGGCTTCGGTGAGGTTTTAGTTGAGAAGAAGGCCGTTTACGGTGGCTATAGGCTTATAGTTTATTATCATTATTTGTTCCAAGTATTTATACTTAGATTATCCGTGCTTTTATGTGACGCTACCTGAATTTATTTTAGGACATGCTACCTTTACGCAACAGCATGAAACAACAATGATTTTTAATTTTTATACGTTAATAGACAAACAAATGACAATAACGCCCGAACAACTGCAAATAACGCGGTAAGGCGCAATATGTAGGGTGCAATAGCGATAGCGTATTGCACCGCATGTAACAACAACCAAGTCTAACTTTACGTTAGAGCTATTTTCAAGCAAATGGTGATACTCAAATGAACATCGAAACAATCCGTCATGAAGCGTTGTCTCTTTCCCCTCAGGAACGCGCTCAATTAGCCGAGCAATTGCTGTCTAGCCTTGATACCCTGTCAGAAGCGGAGATTGAGCAGCTTTGGTTTCAAGAAGCGACACATCGCTCCACCGAGTTAGACCAAGGGTTGGTTCAGCGCATCCCCGCCGAGGCAGTGCGTCGAGAGGCTCAGGCACTTCTTAAGTGAGTTACTTCTTCAACCCGAGAGCACGAGATGAACACCTTGAACACGTAGCCTATTACGAATCCCGACAGCCGGGTCTTGGTGCGCGTTATCTTGCGGCTTTCGATGCCTCAATGATCAATGTTTGCGAGGCTCCACACCGCTATAAAGTCGAGTTTTCACCCGATATTCGGCGTTATCGGCTTCCAGGCTTTCCGTACAACATCCTCTACCGGCTGGTTGGTGCTGACGTTGAGGTCTTAGTCGTTGCTCCGCACCGTCGGCGACCGGATTACTGGCGCGACAGAGTCTGAATTTTGCACTTAAATCAACATCAGCCCAAAAAGTTGTTTTGCCAAACAGCTTACGAAACCTTCTGCTCGTCTTCTTTAGAATCTTCAACCGACCATAATTTTTCAAGCTGATAAAATCCGCGCGCTTGGGCGTTCATCGCATGGACAATTACATCGCCTAAATCCAGCAGCACCCAGTCTGAACCCAGGTCGCCTTCTATGCCTAACGGTTTAATGCCGCTTTCCTTTAGTTTTTCTGCTACATAATCGCATAACGACTTCAGGTGACGATCCGACGTACCGGTTACTACGACCATATAATCGGTGAAACTGGTCTTGCCACGAACATCGAGTGTCGTTATGTTTTGCCCTTTGCGTTCATCCAAAACATCCTGGACAATTTTCAATATTTGTTCTGCTTGCATTCAAATTCCTAGTGTAAATAATGAGATCAATGTGTCTCGTAAAGCTGGTGTTGCTTGATGTATTCTATGACAGCATCGGGTAATAAAAAACCCGGATTTAGTTTATCTGCAATTATGTTCCTGATCGCCGTTGCCGAAATATCCAATTGGGTGACTTGCTGGAAGCATAATTTTCCTGCGCTAGCTTGCGCCAGCTCGTTAATATCTCCAACCAATCTGGCTTTAAAAAAGTCTTCGAGTTGCTGTGTTTCAAAGCCCGGCCGGGTCAGCACCACGATATGCGCATAATCAAATAACCGCTGCCATTGATGCCAGCCGGTTAAATGTTTGAACGCGTCACTGCCGATAAATAACAGCAAGGGTTCGGTTGGAAATTCCTGCCGTAGGGACTTCAGTGTGTCCACCATATACGACGGCTCTTGATGCTGGTCGTACCTGTCCACCTCCCTGGTATCAATTTTCAGCCCCGGCTGGTTTTTTATCGCCAACTCCAGCATCTGCAAGCGCATATCGGCTGATGCGGCAGGCTGTTCGCGGTGCGGCGGATCAGCGCAAGGGATCAACCGGACTTCATCCAGCCCGAAGATGTCTTTAACTTCAAGCGCCGAACGCAAATGCCCGTAGTGTACCGGGTCGAAGGTGCCGCCGAAGATACCGATCATTTATTGCCGGATATGGCCGTCACCCAGTACGATGTATTTTAATGAGGTCAGCCCCTTTAAACCCACCGGGCCTCGGGCATGCAGCTTGTCGGTGCTGATGCCGATTTCTGCACCCAACCCATATTCAAAGCCGTCGGCAAAGCGGGTCGAGGC
>CAZAUB010000324.1:0-1923 GCA_964488195.1 uncultured Methylobacter sp.
AACCTCGGGATCTGATTATGAATATCAGCTCCAGGCTGGTGGTCAACAAAGCGGCAATGAAAATGAAGCATCAGGCGATACAGACATTGCTAGACCAGTTTGAAAAGACGCTGGCGAAAAGAGGTTAATAACTTCATTTAATATCCACGAAAGACACGAAAAATGAATTTATTAGACCAGAAAATACAATAGAACGCTGATGACGCTGATAATTATGATGAGATAAGATTTTTCTTGAGTTATCTGCGTTGATCATATTCATCTGCGTCATCTGCGTTCTATTTTTGGCAGCTGAGCGATTGAGAGCTTTAAAAAATTTTTCGCGCTTTTCGTGGACAGTTCGTAACATCAATACATCCTGAAATTTTGGTTATCTTATGTCCGACATAAATATCACCCGACTCGATGCCTCATCAGCTGATTTTGACCGGCAATTACAAGATTTGCTGGCTTTTGATGAAATCGACGATCTGGAAATCCATCAGCGCGTTTTGGCTATTATTGCCGATGTCCGTAAAAACGGCGATAAAGCGGTTATTGACTACACCAACCGCTTTGATCAACGAGCCGTCACGCAAGCCTCCGAGCTGGAATTATCCCCGGAAATCCTCAAATCGGCCTGGAACGGTTTACCGGCAGAGCAAGCTCAAGCGCTGCAAACAGCCGCAGACCGTATCCGCGCTTATGCCGAACACCAAAAAATAGAGTCATGGCAATACACCGAGGCTGACGGTACCGTTCTCGGGCAGAAAATCACCCCGTTAGATCGCGTAGGGCTTTATGTGCCCGGCGGTAAAGCCGCCTATCCATCTTCAGTGCTGATGAATGCGATACCGGCCAAAGTCGCGGGTGTCGAAGAATTGATCATGGTCGTGCCCGCGCCTCGCGGCGAAACCAATCAACTGGTTCTGGCGGCCGCCTACCTGGCAGGTGTAGATCGCGTATTTACAATGGGCGGGGCCCAGGCAGTTGCCGCACTGGCTTACGGCACTGAAACCATTCCTGCGGTGGCAAAGATTGTAGGGCCTGGCAATATCTATGTGGCTACCGCCAAAAAGCTGGTATTCGGACAAGTGGGCATCGATATGATTGCCGGGCCTTCGGAAATTTTGATTATCTGCGACGGCAAAACCAACCCCGACTGGATTGCGATGGACATGTTTTCACAGGCCGAACATGATGAAAATGCCCAGGCCATATTGATTAGTGTTGACGTAGCTTTCCTGGATGCAGTTCAGCAAAGCATCAACAAATTATTGCCGGGCATGGAGCGCGCCGGGATCATCAAAACCTCCCTGACCACACGCGGTGCATTGATCAAAGTCAGCGATTTAAACCAAGCCGCCAATGTGGCCAACATCATCGCACCTGAACATCTGGAACTTTCCGTCGAAGACCCGGAAACCTTGTGCAAAAACATTCGCCACGCGGGCGCTATTTTCATGGGCCGCTATACCGCCGAAGCATTAGGCGATTACTGTGCAGGGCCCAACCATGTATTGCCGACCTCCAGCACCGCACGGTTTTCTTCACCTTTGGGTGTTTATGATTTCCAAAAACGCTCCAGTTTAATCAACTGTTCTCAAGCAGGTGCGGACACACTGGGTAAAACCGCATCGATATTGGCGCGGGGCGAAAGCCTGACCGCCCATGCTCGATCTGCGGAATTTAGAATAAAAACAGGCTAAAAGAAGGCTAAGGACGAAGGGCCAAAGGCAAAAAGAATCATCCGCTTGCGCCACGCCTTTCGTCTTTCGTCTTTCGTCTTTCGTCTTTCGTCTTTCGTCTTTCGTCTTTCGCCTTTCGCCTTTCGCCTTTCGCCTTTCGCCTTTTTCCCTGAACCTCATACATGTCCGAAAATAATCTGCTTTCCTCCATTTTCCGCAAAGAAGTCCTGTCCATGTCCGCCTATAAAGTTGCAGA
>CAZAUB010000324.1:2023-3616 GCA_964488195.1 uncultured Methylobacter sp.
TTTCCTCCATTTTCCGCAAAGAAGTCCTGTCCATGTCCGCCTATAAAGTTGCAGATGCCACTGGTATGATCAAACTGGACGCTATGGAGAACCCCTACAACTGGCCTGAAGACATCAAAACAAACTGGCTGGAAAGGTTGAAAGACTGCCCGTTGAACCGTTATCCCGACCCTGAAGCCAGGCATCTGACTGCAACCATCAAACGCTTGAATCAAATCCCCGATCAGTTTGATGTGCTGCTGGGCAATGGTTCCGATGAAATCATTCAATTACTGTTAATGGCGCTACCTTCCAATGCCTGCGTGTTGGCGCCTGATCCCGGCTTTGTGATGTATAAACAGCTAAGTCTGTGCCTGGGGCTAAACTACCAAGGCATTCCGTTGCTTGCGGGCAGCTTTGATCTGGATTTACCGGCTATGCTGGCTGCCATAGAAAAACACCAGCCTTCGGTCATTTTTCTGGCCTACCCCAACAACCCTACCGGAAATTTATTTTCCGAAGCGTCGATGCGGGAAATCATAACAACCGCCAAGGGCTTGGTGGTGATTGATGAAGCCTACTCGCCTTTTGCCGATGCCAGTTTCATCGACAGCTTGGGGCAATATGACAACCTGCTGGTGATGCGCACCGTGTCGAAACTGGGGCTGGCGGGTTTACGCCTCGGCTACATCGCCGGTACGCCGGACATCATTGAACAACTCCATAAAATTCGCCTGCCCTACAACATCAACAGCCTGACCCAGATCAGCGCAGACTTTGCGCTGTCCAACAAAGCCTTGTTCGATCAGCAAACGCAACAGATTTGCGCTGAACGGTCTATCGTCTTTAACCGGCTTAATACGCTGAACGGCATTACCGCCTATCCCAGCGCCGCTAATTTTATCCTGTTTAAAACACCCGAAAATCTGGCCAACGACATCTTCGCATCGATAAAACAACAAGGTATTTTAATTAAAAACCTTAACGCTCAAGGCGGCTTGCTGGCCGATTGCCTGCGGGTAACCATCGGCAAACCGGAAGAAAATGCAGCATTTCTTGACGCATTAATAAACAGCCTGGTCTCGCCATAATCGGAACTCGCCCTGAGCGTAGTCGAAGGGTAACCACCCTATCCAGTCATCAAATACACATCATTTATATAAAAAATTTAACAGCGCTATCGTGATCCCACAACGCAACAATTTATTACAATATCATAGACTTATATATTAGGCATTGCATCAAGCCAATTTTAATAACGAACAAAATCCAAAACCGGCGTTATAAGCACTTCAAATCTTATAAGCTCTAATGGTATATTGACGGCAGAAAATAATGCGTCCTTAAGAAGCGCAGACTTAATCAGGAGAGTTCTATAATGAATAATGAAGGCGTCGATCAGTCCAAACGCCAGTTTTTAACCACGGCCTTGACCGTGGTTGGCGCAGTCGGCACAGGCTATTTAGCTGTTCCTTTTCTTGCTCAAATGCAGCCCAGTGCCAAAGCCATGGCGGCGGGCGCACCTGTTGAAGTTGACATCAGCAAAATGGAACCCGGTCAATTAATCAGAGTCGCATGGCGAGGCAAACCGGTCTGGATACTCAACAGAACCCC
>CAZAUB010000325.1:0-3613 GCA_964488195.1 uncultured Methylobacter sp.
TCAAATCACCCCCTTCTCCGTTCCAACGACGTAAACGGGCGCAAACCATCTGGCAACCACGCTACTGGGAACACCAAATCCGCGACGACAGGGACTTCGAAAAACATTACGATTACATTCATTGGAACCCGGTAAAGCACGGACTGACATCCTATCCCGGTGCATGGCCGTATTCGAGCTTTCACCGCTACCTTCGTCTTGGACTTTATCCGCAGGATTGGGCTGGACTTCCGGGCATTGTGGAGGACAATGATTATGGGGAATAAAACCTACGGAGCTTGGTAAGTAGGGGCTTGCGGAATCAGGTTGCAGGATTTAGGCGCCAAGCTCTTCAAAAAATGTTCGGATAAAACAGCTCGGTGTCAGGCGAAGACCAGAGCAACAACTACGCGGCGCGTGGGAACGAGGGACAAATCACTTTCCCTCATTACAAATCACCATCAACCAAATGCTCCAGTTCCTTGGTTAACGCAATATAGGGAAACAGGCTAACCGGCAAGGCGCTGTTAATTTCCTGATAAACACGCCGGTATCGGTTGATTTTATGTTGTTGATCCGGCTGGTCGAAGTAATCGGCACAGGTTTCAACTTTACTTGCCAGAATGGCCTTAATCACACGGCCTGCCATTCGCTTCATATCCTCTTGCAATTCATTCAATACTTTTCGCTCCCAAACATCGTGCATGGGAATTTTCGCCAACTGCTCATTGACTTCATCCAAGCCCAGATAACGGGTGATTTCGTTGAACAGTTTCAGGGTGGTAACAAAATCCTGCGCGGTTTCGGCGGCCAATGAAACGATCAGCGGAAAATCATTGAGACTGGATATAAACACCATGCTCAGCGCCAGTGGGTCGGGGATGCCTTCTTGCCGATATTGCGACAGCTGCTCGTTAAACTCGGCATAATCACTTTTAAAATACTGCTCATAATCCTTTAAATAACGGCGATAACAATTGACGGTCTGCTCATTCGGACGGATTTTTCTCCCCTGCATCAAGGCCCAGCGACAAAAACCGGCCAAGGTATTTTCCAGCTGCATCAATAATCGATATTGCAGGTCGGCGGCAATTTTATTGTCCAGCGCACTAATCGCCTGCCGCAAGGTATCGCTGTCTAAAACCCGGTCGAAGGTCAGATAACAGGTGACGTGATCCAAGGTGTTTTCGCTGCCTTCGTCCAGGCTTAAAAAGCCGCAACCGGCCTGATTGATGATTTTATTGCTAATCAGGGTGGCTTTAATTTCTTGGGCCAAGGGGTGACCGGAAAGATGGCTAGCATACTGTTTGCTGATCTGTTCAGGGAAATAGGCATGCAAATAACAGCTGCAACATTCTTCCTGCAATAAGGCGGATTGCTCCTGTATCTGCTGGGTCAGGTACATTTTGCTGGCGGCCATCAATACCGCAAGCTCGGGCCGGGTTATGACTAGGCCGGGCCGGGGCATGAGGTCTTTGGTTTGCGGAAAACATTCTTCTGCTCTATTGAAAAAACCGGCGGCTTCCAGACGTTCGGCCAGTTGCAAATAAGCTGCCGAGCTTTCTGCACAACGCAATTGTTCCTGCGATAAGCAAAGGCTTTGGGCGACATTATCAGCCAACACCAACTGGCAAACATCCTGGGTCATGCTGATAAATAATGGCTGGTAGTCGGCAATCAGGTTTTTCTTTTGCAGTCCGACCAGGAAGATTTTTAGATTCACTTCATGATCGGAAGTATCGACGCCTGCCGAGTTATCGACCGCATCGGTGTTAATGCGCCCTCCATTCAGGCTGTATTCGATGCGTGCTTTTTGGGTGAATCCGAGGTTAGCGCCTTCGCCGACGACGCTGGCGCCAAGGTCGGCCGCATCAACGCGCACATTGTCATTAGCCCTATCGCCGACATCCTCGTGTTTTTCCGTGCTCGCTTTTACGTAAGTGCCGATGCCGCCCAGCCATAATAATTCCACCGGTGCCGCCAGCAAGTAACGGATCAGGGATTCGCCATCCAGCGTTTTGTAGCGTACGCCTAACCATGCTTTCAACTCGGCGGAAACCGGAATATCTTTGGCCGACCTTGGATAAACGCCGCCGCCTGTTGAAATAATCGACCGGTCGTAATCATTCCAACTGGAGCCTTGCAACTCGAACAAGCGCTTGCGCTCATTAAATGCGGCATCGCTATTGGATGGATTGGGATCGATAAAAATATGTGATCCGCTAAAAGCCGCCAACAGCCGGATACACGGCGACTGCAACATGCCGTTGCCGAACACATCGCCGTCCATGCTGCCGATACCGACTACGGTAAAGGCTACACTTTGTATGTCTTTGCCTACAGGAGGTAGGTAAGGGGCGTGAGCAGGAGCGGAAGCTTTGCCGATTTCCCGGAAATGGCGTTTTACGCATTCCCAAGCGCCGCGAGCGGTAATACCCAACGCTTTATGGTCGTAACCGCGTGAGCCGCCGCTGGCAAAGGCATCGCCCAGCCAGAATTGGTATTCTTCCGAAACGGCATTGGCAATATCCGAAAACTGTGCCGTGCCTTTGTCGGCAGCCACCACCAGATAGGGATCAGGATCGTCGTAGCTCACGATGTCCTGAGGCTGGACGACCTTGTCGTTGATATAATTATCGGTTAAATCCAGCAAACCGTGTATCAGGGTGAGGTAAGCTTTTTTCCCGGCTTCTTTGATTCCCAGGCCGGACTTTGCCCCATTTTTTTTAACGACAAACCCGCCCTTGGCGCCTGTCGGGATAATCAGCGCGTTTTTGCTGATCTGGGTTTGCATCAGCCCCAGAATTTCGGTTCTGAAATCATCTGGACGATCCGACCAGCGGATACCGCCACGAGAAATCTTGCCGCTACGTAAATGTATCCCCTCCATATCCACCGAGTGAACATAAATCTCGTTTTGCGGCTTGGGCGCGGGCATGTCGATAATGCCCAGACTGTTAATTTTAAAGGCGACGAAATAATCCGCCATGCCACAGCGCAGATGAAAATTACAGCGCATCGTCGCATCGATCAGGTTAAACAGGGTGCGCAAAATCCGATCGTCATTAATATCGGAAACCGAGGCGATGCTCTCCAGCAATTGCAAGCGTAGCGGAAATGAGGCCTGCTCTTCCCGGATCACCGGATCAACCCAATCGGGATTCGGTCTAAAGCGCACTTCAAAGTATTTAAACAAACCCAGCGCAACCTGCGGATTGTTAAGCAAGGCATGATGAACGCTGGCTCGGGTAGTCTGATGGCCCAGTTGCAGGTAATAATTCCGGTAGGCCCTGAGCACATCGATTTCCTGCCAGGCCATGCCGGTCAGCACACACAGCTTGTTCAGCGCATCGTTTTCAACCGTCCCATCCATCATCACTTGAATGGTTTCCAGCATCCGGCCCCTTAACTTGCTGAACGAAGCGCACTGACTTTTTGCGGCTTTGATGGTGAAGTTTTTAATAAACAGGGTAACGCCATCGACCGTAACCGGAAACTGCACCTGATCCATCACCCTTAAATGCATGTTTTCCAGAACCGGAATATATTCGTCCAGGTAACGCGGCTGTCGGCTGTAAAAATGCAGCCGGTAATGATCAACTTGAATGCCGGGATTAAGCAGGCTGATGCGTTG
>CAZAUB010000326.1:0-2262 GCA_964488195.1 uncultured Methylobacter sp.
AAAAGCTTTGACCCTGTACAAAACAAAGCGTGATTTTAAGGCGGTTGTTTGTTTTTAGCGCCAGATTACTAAAGATGGCAATGCCCTGCTTGCTGATGTTGATTATTTTTACCGGCTGTACCCGGTTAAAAAAAACAGGCGTCTTTTTAAAAACGACATCGATGTCGTTTCTTTCATAACGAACTTGTTTTCGGGCCGCTTTTTCTGCCATAACGTCTACCCCAGATGCGATGCGCTTGGATTACCCCCTTTTCACCATGTAACCAACTGGGTTTTAAAAAAGGGTTATCCATTGAGAACAGGTTGATTGGTTATCAACCTGTTCTCAATAATAAGGCCAAAGTCACCTGTCATCTATCCGTAGCATTACCTAAAATAATGACTCCAACCATTTTGCGCAATGGGCGGCCGACTGGGTGCGGCCTATTTCAAATTCTCAATCAACACATCAGCAAATTCGCTGCATTTGACTTCTGTCGCCCCGTCCATCAACCGGGCAAAATCATAAGTCACCCGTTTACTAGCGATAGCGGCATCCATCGCATTAATGATCGCATCGGCAGCCTTGGTCCAACCCATATAGCGCAGCATCATTTCGCCGGACAGGATTAATGAACCGGGATTGACTTTGTCCAGATCGGCGTATTTGGGCGCTGTGCCATGCGTGGCTTCAAAAACAGCGGTGCCGGTTTGATAGTTGATGTTGCCGCCGGGGGCAATGCCGATTCCGCCGACTTGCGCGGCCAGGGCATCGGATAAATAGTCGCCATTCAAATTCAAGGTGGCGATCACATCAAAGTCTTCAGGCCGGGTCAGGACTTGCTGCAAGGTAATATCCGCGATCGCGTCTTTAATTAAAATACGACCTTTTGCCAACGCTTCGGCCTGCACCTTGTTTGCCGCCGCTTCGCCAAACTCGGCACGGGTTTTTTCCCAGTGTCCCCAGGTATAAACGTGCTCGGGATATTCACGCTCCGCCAGCTTATAGGCCCAATTACGAAATGCCCCTTCGGTAAATTTCATAATATTGCCTTTATGCACAATCGTCAGCGATTTACGCTTATTGATGATTGCATAATCGATAGCCGAACGAATCAGGCGTTCTGTGCCTTCCTTCGACACTGGTTTTATGCCTATGCCTGAAGATTCCGGGAAGCGGATTTTAGCGTATTGCTTGGGAAAATTTTCCTTTAACAGGCGTAGAAAAAGCTGAACATCATCGCTGCCTTGTTCAAACTCGATACCGGCGTAAATGTCCTCGGTGTTTTCCCGGAAAATAACCATATCAACGGCTCCTGGATTTTTTACCGGCGAGGGTACGCCCGTAAACCATCTTACCGGCCGCAAGCACACGTACATATCCAGTAACTGGCGCAACGCCACGTTCAAGGAACTGATGCCGCCGCCTACCGGTGTGGTCAACGGGCCTTTAATGGATACCAGATAATTCTTGCAAGCCTCGACAGTTTCATCGGGAAGCCAGGTATCAAGCAAGCGATGGGCTTTTTCCCCGGCGTACACTTCCATCCAGTGAATTTGCTTTTGCCCGGAATAAGCGCTTGCAACGGCTGCATCCAGAACACGAACGGTGGCGCGCCAAATATCCGGCCCGGTACCGTCACCCTCAATAAAAGGAATAATCGGGTTATCCGGCACCACAAGTTTGCCGTTTTGCATGGTGATAGCACTACCTTTTGAGGGTGGATTGAGTGTAAGACTAGCCATAACAACTCCTTATAAATAAATAATATTAAGTAATGCAATACAAGGTAGCGATGTCGCCCCGCAACATCTCTACGGACTTTTTGAATCATAACAAAAGCACAGCGATTTGCACCAATTAACCACTGCAACTGGCTAAAGACCGGCCTAAAGCACTATAATTGTCTGTTTTTTTAACTTATGGAGAAATGAATGCACGCAGTTACGTTGATAAAAGGTGATGGTATTGGCCCATCAATAATGGATGAGGCTGTTAAAGTTATTGACGCGTCTGGCGTAAACATTCAGTGGGAAGTAGCGTATGCCGGTTTGGCTGCTTTTGAACAATTTGGCACACCGCTGCCGGATGAAACCATGGCATCAATAGACAAAACCCGCTTGGCATTTAAAGGCCCATTGACCACGGTTGTTGGCGGCTCCGGGTTCAGAAGCATAAACGTGGCGTTGCGTCAGAAGTATGAGCTGTATGCCAATGTCCGTCCCGCCAAAAGCTGGGCAGGCGTAAAAACCCGCTATGACGATGTCGATATTGTTATCGTC
>CAZAUB010000326.1:2362-3609 GCA_964488195.1 uncultured Methylobacter sp.
ATCGATGCGGCCTGCATGCACATGGTGATGGATCCATCTCAGTTTGATGTCATCGTTTGCACCAACATGTTTGGCGACATACTGTCCGATTTGACCGCAGGTCTGGTGGGCGGACTGGGCTTGATTCCCGGCGCAAATATCGGTAACGATGCGGCATTGTTCGAGGCCGTACACGGCAGCGCGCCGGACATCACCGGGAAAAATCTGGCTAATCCTACCGCCGTTATCATGGCAGGGGTTATGATGCTGGATCATCTTGGCGAACACGACGCGGCCGCTAAAATAAAAACAGCGGTTGAAAAAGTGGTTAATGAAGGCAAGTTTGTTACGCCGGATCTTAATCCGCAATCGAAATGCGGAACGATTGAAATGGGTAATGCGATTGTTGAGGCGATGAAGTAGTTTTATCGTTCCCACGCTCCGGCACTCGTAGTTATACACGAGTCTTTGCGTAAGTATTTGGAACCAGAGGGGGCGCAGTTGTAGGTCTAAGATTCTGAATATCATCCCAACAATAGTTTGGCTCGTCATCCCGGCAGGGAATGCCGGGATCCAGGCCACAGGGATGTGAAAAATCAAATCAAAAAGGTTTCATGTAGCTAAAAATGGTTAGAAAAATTGGGTGCAGCCATCCATGGCATCTGGATCCCGGCATTCCCTGCCGGGATGACGGTGTCCCGAAGACACTTGTGTATAAAGATGAGCGCTCCGGCGTGGGAATGCAGTATGCGACGCTCCAGCGTCCCATGCAACATCGGCCACTGGACGCTGAAGCGTAGAACAATTAAATGCCTTTCGTTCAGATACATGTAACATTTTAGGAGGATTTATGCGAACAACTGTTGCTACGCGTATACAAAAGTATCGCGCCGGAATGCGAGCTTCCGGACTGCGCCCTGTGCAGATTTGGGTACCGGATATACAGAGTAGCGACTTTGCGGATGAATGCCGCCGCCAATCGCTTGCTCTTCGAGACGACATGCGAGAAGCCGACACGCTAAAGTGGCTAGAGGCTTCGGCTGATACAACAGGTTGGAAATGACGACATGGATGCTGGAGGTAGAGCAACGCAGGAGCGGTTGCCGAGACGCGTCTATCCAGCGTCGCATACTGCATTCGACCACTGGACGCTGGAGCGTCCTGCACTGCATTTCCACGCTGGAGCGTGGGAACGATTAAAAACAATCGCTTTAAACCTTTCCCCAGGAATCCCCCATGCTAGAACAATACCGTAAACACGTAGCAGA
>CAZAUB010000327.1:0-3593 GCA_964488195.1 uncultured Methylobacter sp.
ATTTACCCTAATTAAGTGGATGCTTGGCATATTGATTGCCGGGGTACTGTCGATCGTCATTAAGACATTCTTTTAAGCATTTGGGTTACTGTTCACTTTCATGCCCCATGTCCCATACCCCGTTATTAATGCCGGTTTGATTTCGCAAAGTCGAAAACGGGAATCAAAACTCCGCAGTCCGACATAAACCTGATTGCCGAGCGGCTTAAACGCGCCCAGGCCGATTACGAGAGCACCCAAGGCGCAAGCAATACCAGAGGACGACATGGATAACAAAGATATAACTCACGGCACCGATAACGTTTACGCTGATTTGGGATTTTCGGACGCAACCGAACGCCAGACCAAAACGCGGCTGGCGTTTACAATCAACGATCTTCTCAAAAACCGTAAGCTTAAACAGCGAGAAGTGGCTGAGTTGCTCGGTATTCCACAATCAAAAGTGTCTGCGCTCAAAAATTACCGCCTGGATAACTTTTCGGTCGAGCGCCTGATGGAATTTTTGACCGCGTTAGATCAGGACGTTGAAATCATGATCCGTCCACGGGCAAATAACGCCGAAGCCGGACATATCTCTGTCCTGGCCGTTCAATAAAAGCCAAGCAGGGTACGCGATGCGTACCCTGCTTGGCTTTAGTCGTGGTTAGCTATAATTAACCAACTAGCTCTACCCTGCATTTTCTGCTTTGACATTTACCAACACACATGACCACAACCCCGGACATCACCATCATTGGCGGCGGCATTATCGGCCTGCTAACTGCCCGCGAGTTTATTAAGGCTGGCGCTACCGTCACGATTATTGAAAAAAATGAACTGGGCCGGGAATCATCCTGGGCGGGCGGCGGTATTTTGCTGCCGCTTTATCCGTGGCGACAACCGGATGCGATTACCAGTCTGGTTATACAAAGCCTGAAACTGTATCCGGCTTTGGCTTCGCAACTGACTGCCGAAACCCTGATAGACCCGGAATGGACTCCCTGCGGTTTGCTGATCGTCAAAAATCCTGATATTACTGCGGCTGTTAACTGGTGCGACGCTAACGGCATTTTATATCGACCCGCCGGCGCCGACTTTTTTAATATGCTTAATACAACCCCCGACCAGCCGCTTTGGCTGCCCGAGATTGCCCAGGCGCGCAATCCTCGTTTGGTTAAGTCATTAAAACAAGACCTGATTAATAAAGGCGTTACGCTGATTGAACATTGCGAGTTAACGTCCATTAGTCTCACTAAAAACCACATTACGGCTATCGATACCACATCCGGCCAGTTCGCTGTCAACCAGTTGATTATTGCTGCGGGTGCTTGGACAGGGCAGTTGTTTCGACAGTTTTTTCCGTCCACTATCGCTGATGCGCCGAAAATCGCTCCCGTTAAGGGCCAAATGCTGTTATTTGACGCCCAACCGGAAACACTCAGCTATATGGTGCTGGATGGCGACCAATACCTGATTCCGCGACGCGACGGCAAAATACTGGCCGGCAGCACGGTAGAACAGGACGATTTCAACAAGACAACTACAAAAGAAGCCCGAGACCGGCTGCATGCATTTGCATTAGATTTGTTGCCGTCGCTTAGAAACTTCCCCATCGTTAACCACTGGGCGGGATTAAGGCCGGGTACTGAACACGGCATACCGTATATCGACAAACATCCCGAGATCGGCAATTTATACATTAATGCCGGTCATTTCAGAAACGGTCTGGCGATGGGGCCCGCATCGGCGCAACTGGTGGTTGATCTTGTTTTAAATCGCCCGACGCAGGTAGCACCAGAGCCTTATCAATTAAACAGCGAACATTAATGGGCGACCGGCCGGTCGCCCCTACTACGGTCACACCAATGAATCTTTATCCCTTACTACGCCCTTTGTTATTTTCCCTGGATCCTGAAACCGCTCACGAAGTGACGCTTAAACTGCTGAACGCGGCCTATGTGTCGGGCTTATCAAAACTCATCTACCCGGAAATTGACCACAAGCCGGTCACCGTCATGGGACTGGACTTTAAAAATCCGGTCGGCTTGGCCGCCGGTCTGGATAAAAACGGCGATTATATTAACGCGCTGGCCGCATTGGGTTTCGGCTTTGTAGAAATAGGTACGGTGACACCGCGCCCACAGCCCGGCAACCCAAAACCGCGCTTGTTCAGGCTGCCTGAGCATCAGGCGATCATCAATCGCATGGGTTTTAACAATCTGGGCATAGACCACCTGCTGGCCCAGGTAAAACAAAGCCGGTACTCCGGCATTCTGGGCATTAATATCGGCAAAAATTTTGACACACCGATTGAAAATGCGGCAGACGATTATTTGATCGGATTGCGCAAGGCTTACACGGCTGCCAGCTACATTACCATTAATATTTCTTCGCCGAACACCAAGAATCTGCGTCAGTTACAGCAGGGCGATGAAATCAAAAGTCTTATTTCCACCCTAAAAGAAGAACAACTGAAGCTGCAACAGGAACACGGGAAATACGTGCCTTTGGCCCTGAAAATAGCGCCCGATCTGAGCGATGATGAAATAACGCATATTGCCCGGTTGTTGTTGGAATTTGAAATCGATGGCGTGATCGCCACCAACACCACGATTGCCCGTGACAAAATTACAGGCCATCCGCTTGCTAATGAAGCCGGTGGTTTGAGCGGTGCGCCGGTTAAGGAGCAATCGACATTTGTGGTGCGCGGATTGGCGGCGGAATTGAAAGGCAAGATTCCGATTATTGCGGCGGGCGGGATTTTAAACGCCGATGATGCGCAGGAAAAACTAAAAACAGGAGCAAGTCTGGTGCAGATATACAGCGGCCTTATTTATCGCGGGCCGCAGCTGATAGAGGATATTGTTAAGAGCCTATAACCTGAAAAGGGCGATTAACCAACGCTGTTCGTCATGGAAACATAGGGTGTGATTAAAAGTGCGGTTTAAACTCAAGGCAAACGATTACTCAATAGAATTGCGCAAATTGTATCGTCATCCCGGCAGGGATTGCCGGGATCCAGAACACAGGGATGTGATTAAGTATGCGTATGTAAAAACAGCTCGAAAGCGGTCTTCCGCAACAAAAAAACGATTAATCAAGCTGCGTAAACCCCCTATGTGGCAAGGCTTGCAACTTGCTTTGATATTACCATCCATGGTTTCTCGGCAACTGCTCCTGCGTTGCTCTACCTCCTGCATAATCCACATGGATGTGGTGAATGCAGATATTGCAGGAGCAAATATCTGTCCATGCAGTCGTGGATCCCGGCACAAATCTGTCTGGAACAGATTTGCATTAACCCGAAGGGCGTCAGGCAGGATAGCCTGACGTGAATCCCTGCCGGGATGACGAGTTGTTTAAATACCTATGCACTCAAAGAATGAGTACGGAGAATAATCTTCTAAAAAACCGCACTTTTAATCACACCCGGAAACATACCCATAATTGATCTCCTTCATTTTTTGGCTGTATCCACTCGCCCCCAGATAGAAAACCTGTGGACAAGTGGATGGTCTGTTTTGGGTTAAAGTTCCCAGTATTCGTATTTACTTTTTACGTTCCTGCATCTTTTGTTGGCGATGTTCCATCATTTGAGCATGGTGCGCCTTCAT
>CAZAUB010000328.1:0-3586 GCA_964488195.1 uncultured Methylobacter sp.
CCCATAAATGCCAGCGATAAAATCCCGGCGGTAATAAACGCAATCGGCGTGCCTGCAAATAACGCAGGAACTGCCATTAACGCCAGACGCTCCCGCAAACCTGCAAAAAGCACCATAACCAGCGTAAAGCCGAGCGCAGAACCAAACCCGAAAATCATGCTTTGCATAAAACCGTATTGCTCTTGCACATTGAGTAACGCCACGCCCAAAACCGCACAATTGGTGGTAATCAGCGGCAGGAAAATACCCAGTATCTGATACAGCACCGGACTGGTTTTATGCACGACCATTTCGGTGAACTGCACCACGGCGGCAATCACCAGGATAAAAGCAAGTATGCGTAAAAACTGAATATTAAAAGGCGCTAAAATAAAATGTTCCAACATCCAGCTAGTCATCGCGGCCAGGGTCAGTACAAAGGTTGTTGCCAAACCCATGCTCAAGGCTGAATCCAGTTTTTTCGAGACGCCCATAAACGGACACAACCCGAGAAATTTCACCAGAACCACGTTGTTGACCAGAGCCGTGCCTAATAAAAGTAGAAGATATTCACTCACTGTTTTTTCCAGGCTGTTTTAAGAAAATCTCTGATTAAGTCCTTCGACAGGCTCAGGACGAACGGTTTGTGTTGATTCCGTTCGTGGTAGTCATGAGCTTGTCGAATGATCGAACCATGAATGGAATCAATTTATTTAGAAATTCCTTGTGGCTCTTTGCAAGTTCCCAGCATCAATTATGCCAATTCAGCAAATGTGCGGACACAGCGAGTTTGTCGCCCGAATGCCACGCAAAAACACCCCAAATCAGTGCATGAAAACTGTTGCAAGTCATACATATCGACCTCGATAAATATGCGCGTGTCGCAAACCTTACAAAATTTTATGCCTCATGAGCCCGCTTGTTTCATAGTTTCATATTACAAACAAGAGCAATATCCATGACAGATAGCGTTATGAGCTAGACATGAGTATTGATGTTGGCGTTATATTTGCTTAAGTAATCTTATAGCCATATTAAAGCCCTCTCATACCCGGCCATCACTTATGAAAAATACTTCATTGCGCTTCTTACAGACGCATACCAACATGGCGAACGTCATCGGCGAACTTGCACCTGATTTATTTGGCGAAGAATATAAAGATAATGGTGACAGGATGCTATACAGCTTGTTTGTTGAAACGGTTGAGCAGGTTCCGATAGCAATCTCCATTACCGACAAAAAAGCCAAAATCCTTTACGTTAATGAAGAGTTTTGCAGAGTCACGGGTTATCAGCCTAAAGATATTCTGGGTGAAAATGAATCTTTATTATCGGACAAGCGCACACCTAAAGAGGTATATCACGATTTGTGGCGCACCATCAGTGCCAAGAAAATATGGCGTGGAACCTTATGTAACCGGCATAAATCCGGCGATCGCTACCTCTCTAATTTGACCATCGCACCTATGTTAAATGAATTCGGGGAAATCACTCACTTCATAGGGATGCACAGAGATATTACCAAATCGTATGAATCCGAAAAAAAGGTCATCAACCAAAAACTATTGATTGAGTCGGTCATTAATTCATCGCCTATTGCCATGGTTGTACTTGATGATCAGGATAGGGTTATCCTGGATAATCATAACTACAAAGCACTGGTTAGCGATCTTGATAAAGGCGAGCCTGCAACGTATTTTCTAAAATTGCTACGGGATGAGATGGGCGACTTATGGACGCAGTTACAAAGTAATGAACAAGGCTTTAATAACCGTGAATTTAGAGTAGATGGCAAAGGGCACGGGAGAACTCGCTGGTTTTCTTGTGCCGGAAACTGGTTTATAGAGAATGAAGAGAATGCCGATGCCTTTTTTGAAACCGCATCCAAACAGTATCTGATACTCACGTTGACAGATATCACCAGACAACGCAGGCAGATAGAAGAGTTACATATTCAGACCTTAAAAGCCATTATGGCTGAAGATGAACAAGTGCGCAGCATAAGGGAAACATTGCTGGGTGCAATGCACCAAATTCAAATGCCGATGAACCAAATTGGGGCGGCCGAGCAGATCTTACGACACAAAGGGTGTGATCAACACGCCAGTCTTTTACAGATATTGCAGGAGATTCAAAAATCAGGGGAGAAAGCTGTTGCGACTATGCAAAAATGTATTCCCGAGATTCTACAAACAGCCGTGATTCCGATTAACCTGAATCAGATTCTGCATGACGTGCTGTTACTCAGTAACCAACGGATCTGGAACAACGGTATAGAGGTGCATTGGCAGCCATTGTCAAAATTGCCGACTATGCTGGGTTCTGAAAATCGCCTGCGTATCTTATTTAAACAATTGATCGACAATGCGATTGACGTGATCAGCGAGTCGAATGTTACGGAACAACGACTTAAGATCACTACCGATACAGATGCCGATTTGATTTATGTCACTATTGAAGACAGCGGGCCGGGTATTCCGGTTGAAAAACGCGCAAAAGTATTTGAACCTTTTTATACCACCCGCCCCATGGGCGGCAATCAGGCCGGTATGGGACTGGTTATGGCAAAGGAGATTGTGAACCAACATCAGGGGGTTATTGAAATAGATCCGGATTATGACCAGGGATGCCGGTTCATAATCAGTTTCCCACTCTGCAGGCAGGTGCTTAAGGGGGTAGAGTAATGGCCGAGCGTATACAGCTGATCGAAGCCGAACTTGATACCTTGTATATCATCAGCCAGGTATTAAACAGCACCCACGATTTGCATGGAAAATTACAGGCGGTTTTGGAGATACTGCATAAAAGATCGGGCATGCGCTCAGGCATGATAACGCTACGGGAAATTGAAAGTGACAGCATGATTGTCAGCGTTATCCACAACAACGGTACAGATAACAAACCGAGGCCAGTTCGGTACAACCCCGGCGAAGGCTTGATGGGAGCCATACTAGATGAGGGCAGCACCATTGTTGTTGAAAAATTATCGGAAGAACCGCGTTTTCTAGGTCGCCTGGGTTTGTACGATCCCGAATTGCCTTTTATCGGCTCCCCAATCTACATAGAAGAAGGCGACACCATCGGCGTGCTGGCCGCCCAGCCGGATAACAGCCTGTTTCTGGGCGAGCGCGCCCGGTTTATGGAGATGATTGCCAACCTGATTGCACAAAGCGTCAAAATGTTAAGGATAACCGAACGCAAGCAGCGCCATCTGCTGACTGAACGGGATCAACTCAAGCAGGCATTGATCAAGAACTACAGCTTTGAAAACATCATCGGCCATTCGCCGCCCATGTTAAAGGTGTTCGATTTAATACGTCAGGTTGCAAAATGGAATACCACGGTATTGATTCGAGGCGAATCGGGCACCGGTAAAGAAGTCGTCGCCAATGCGATCCACTTTAACTCAGGCTGCGCCAGCGGCCCTTTTTTAAAACTCAATTGCGCGGCCTTACCCGACACCTTATTGGAGTCTGAATTATTCGGGCATGAAAAAGGCGCGTTTAGCGGGGCTATCAGCCAACGCAAAGGCCGTTTTGAACTGGCCGACAACGGCACCTTGTTTCTCGATGAAATCGGTGAAATTTCCGCATCGTTCCAGGCCAAA
>CAZAUB010000329.1:0-3586 GCA_964488195.1 uncultured Methylobacter sp.
ATGGCGTTATGCAATATCTGCATTCACCACATCCATGTGGATTATGCAGGAGGTACGACCCCAAGGATGGGGGAGGTAGAGCAACGCATGGAGCGGTTGCCGAGAGCACCAACAGTAGGCGCTTTAGGCGATGCAGGAGCAGCGTAGCGGTGTGCCGAGTTCTATTTTTTAACTAACGAGTAGTTCGACCCATACTAACCTTGCATCGTTAAACAGCAACAATGGAATAACACATTATGCCATTACGTGACCTTGAAACCTGGATGTGGGCGGAAGCTTGCGAAATATTGGATCGGGCTGACCGGCTGCACCGCCAGTTCTTTAGACCGGCGGTTATGAGCGTCAAACAACCGACTTGGGAACCGCCGGTTGATGTCTACGAAACCAGCTATGATTTCAAAATCATCATCGCACTGCCCGGCGTTGCCCCGGAGCATTTAAGCGTAATGCTGGAAGGCGACCATTTGATTATTGAAGGACAGCGGCATCTGCCTGCCAGCGCTCAGGCGAATATTCGACGTCTGGAAATTCCCTATGGACGCTTTGAGCGACGCATTGAGCTGCCAGCAGGGTGTTTTGAAATCGGCACTCGTGAATTTATGAACGGTTGTTTAAATATTTCACTGCGGAAAATATAAAGGCTGCTTATGCAAATCAAGGATCTGAAAAATATGCTACTGGGGTCAACGACAGATAAGGAAGAGTCCTCTTCAGAGATAAAGCAGGAGGCTGTTGTACAATCCCCGCCTGTCCCCAACGATGCGCTTATCATTGTGCCCATGCGCGGCACCGTGCTGTTCCCGCAAAACGTTGCGCCATTGGTGATGGGCCGCAAATCCTCTGTTGCAGCGATACAGCAGGCGGTACGTTCCGAAAAACCGATCGGATTGCTGATGCAGCAGCGTGACAAAGATGAAGAGCCCGGCCCGGACGACCTCTATCCGGTCGGTACTGTGACGGAAATCTTACGCTACATAACCGCCCCTGACGGCACCCATCATGTCGTTGGTCAGGGTGTGCAACGCTTTCGCGTACAGGAGTTCTTGCCGGGCTATCCGTTCCTGGTTGCCCGAATCGAACGTTACGAAGAGCCTGAAATGAGCACCAAAGATGTCGAAGCGCGCGTCATTACACTCAAGCAAAAAGCGCTGGAAGTGCTGGCTCAATCGCGGCAAGCGCCTGATGAGCTGGTTAATGCGATTCGCTCTATCGCCTCACCGTCGATGCTGACCGACCTGATTGCCAGTTACCTGATTTCAAAACCTACCGAGAAACAAGAAATACTGGCGCTGTTTGATATGCAGGAACGTATCGACAAGATTCTGGAATTGCTCAATTACCAAATCGAAGTATTAAAGCTTTCCAACAAGATTAGTGAGCAAACCCAGGAAACCATGGGGCAACGGCAACGCGAATTCGTTTTGCGAGAGCAAATGAAGGCTATCCAGAAGGAATTAGGCGAAGAGGAAGGCGGCGCCGCCGAAATTGAAGAAATCAGCAACGCCATCGCTGCCGCCAAGATGCCTGAAGAAGTGGAAAAACAAGCGCGTAAGGAGCTTGGTCGCTTGCAGCACATGCCCGATGCCAGCGGTGAATATTCGATGATTCGCACCTACCTCGATTGGCTGACGGAGCTGCCCTGGTCGGTCGCAAGCGCCGGTGTCATCGACATAGGAAAAGCCCGTGAAATCCTTAACGAAGATCATTACGGCCTGGAAAAAATCAAGCAGCGCATCTTGGAATTTTTGGCCGTGCGCAAGCTGAACCCAAACGGCAAGAGCCCTATTTTATGCTTTGTCGGACCGCCCGGCGTCGGCAAAACCTCCTTGGGGCGCAGCATAGCCCGTGCAACCGGGCGCGAATTTGTCCGCGCAAGCCTCGGCGGTACGCATGACGAAGCCGAGATCCGGGGGCACCGGCGCACTTACATCGGCGCATTGCCTGGCAATATTATTCAATCCATCCGCAAGGTTGGCACCAATAACCCGGTCTTTATGCTCGATGAAATGGACAAGCTCGGTTCAGGATTTCAGGGCGATCCCTCTTCAGCCTTGCTGGAAGTACTGGATCCCGAGCAGAACTCAACCTTCCGCGACAATTATCTGGGTGTAGCGTTCGACCTGAGCCATGTCATGTTTATCGGAACCGCCAATGTGCTGGACAGCATCCCGGCGCCGTTGCGCGACCGAATGGAAGTGATCGAATTAACCGGTTATACCTCGGATGAAAAACTCCAGATTGCCAAACGCTATCTGGTACACCGGCAACTGGAAAGTAACGGCTTAACCGCCGAGCAATGCGCAATCACCGAAAGCGCGATATTGACCATTATCCAGGACTACACCCGCGAAGCCGGTTGCAGAAACCTGGAACGTGAAATCGGTTCCGTGTTTCGTCATGTCGCGATGCGTATTGCTGAGGGTATAGTCGCTAATCAGCAGATCGACAGCGAACATATTCAGGGCATTCTGGGGCCGAAAAAGTTTGACAGCGACGTCGCCATGCGCACCAGCGTTCCGGGCGTTGCGACAGGACTTGCCTGGACACCGGTCGGCGGCGATATTCTGTTTATTGAAGCCACCCGTGTGCCCGGCAGCGGCAAGCTGATCCTTACCGGTCAGTTGGGCGAGGTCATGAAAGAAAGCGCCCAAGCCGCATTAAGCTTGGTGAAATCTCGCGCCCATGAGCTGGGTTTAAACCCGGAAAACTTCGAAAGAAGCGACATCCACATCCACGTACCGGCAGGCGCCATCCCTAAAGACGGCCCCAGCGCCGGAGTCGCGATGTTTACCGCCCTTTATTCCGCTTTTTCTGAAAAGGTTGTGAAAAACGATGTCGCCATGACCGGAGAAATCAGCCTGCGCGGACTGGTATTGCCGGTCGGCGGCATAAAAGAGAAAGTCATTGCCGCCGCCAGGGCCGGGATAAAAACAGTCATGCTACCCGCCCGCAACCAAAGAGATTTTGAAGAAATACCCGAAGCAGTAAGAAACCAACTCCAGTTTGTCTGGCTGGAAAAGGTGGATGACGTATTAAAAAATGCCGTGGAAAAGTGATTTGGCATAGATATTAAGGATAATGTGTTGTTGATTCGACACTCATTAAAGCCGATAAATTTCCAAATGTCGGCTTCTACGATCGCCCTGTCGATTAATACTCAACTCCTTAAACTGGTCTTCGCTAATTCTCGGATCATTGTGCCAATATCTGGCTTGATACTCATGTATATCAACATGTCTTCCGTTTATTTTATTTCCGTTAAGTTTTTTTATGACTTCTTTTGCAACAGAGTCAGGTATTATTGTAACTAGTCCGTGAAATTGAAGATCATGCGTTTGGGTATTTTTTTGCGCCATAATTGAAATATTTGCTATAAAGGCATCTTTGACCGCTAGTCTAATAAAGTCCTCTATCTCTTGATTACCTGTATTGTCAGGTATATTTGCTAAAATAATAATCATCCAAATATCCACCTTTTTAAGATCGTAGTGCAGTACTATTTTGTTTATACCATACTCACCAATAAACTTCACTTCGCCATAAACTACATAATCGGCTGCTTTATTTCACACAAGCTACAAATAAG
>CAZAUB010000330.1:0-3577 GCA_964488195.1 uncultured Methylobacter sp.
CTACAAATAAATTTCGGGATTGGAATTATTATCTGCGCCTGGATTTTCCTGACGTACAGAGCCGGCTTTCTTCTTATGGTGAGTAATGACTGTACGGATAGCGACATACTGATACGGTTTGCCTTTCGCGTTAAGAAAAGGAACGATAGTGGTATCTACCCAATAGAGGGAACCATCTTTGGCACGGTTACGGATTTCTCCCTTCCAGATATGCCCGTGGCCAATGATTTGCCACAGGTTGCGCATGAATTCCTTGGAGTGATACCCCGAATTGATGATGCGGTGATCCTGTCCAAGCAGTTCTTCGCGCGAGTACTTGGAGATGGCGCAGAACTTTTCATTCACATAGGTGATCGCGCCTTTCCGGTCGGTAATCGCTACAATCGCGTGTTCATTGAGTGTCAGTTCAAGGTTTTTGGAGAGACTGATGTCAACAAACGTAATCACCACGCCGTCTATTATATTATCCATCGTGCGGTAAGGCATGATGCGTACATCAAACCAACGTCCGTCAAGGGTCTGGATTTGTTTATCCGAAACCACCAGCGTACGCAGCACCTCTGCTGCATCCTGCTGCAACAGAGGATAGTCCAGATCGGTCACGATGTCGGATAACGGCCGTCCTTCGTCTTGCGGCCGCAGTCTGAAAATCTGCGTGGTATGAGCGGTAAAGCGCCGCAGATGTAATTTGTTGTTGAGAAACACCGTGGCAATTTCGGTACTGTTAAGCAGGTTCTGCATGTCGTTGTTAACCCACAGCAGCGCATCCAGTTTGGCTTGCAGTTCCGTATTCACCGTCAGTATTTCCTCGTTCATTGACTGCACCTCTTCCTTGGAAACAAGCATTTCCTGATTTGCGGACTGGTACTTTTCCTGGTTGGCTTTAAGTTCTTTTTGCAAAAACTGTACTTCTTCGCGCAAGGTCTGTATTTCCTGCTGAGCCTGTTGCAACGCCTCGGACTGTGGGATCTTGGTAGTGCGCTTGGCGGTACGCGCTGTTGCGACGTCGGCAAACACGATGATAACTTTGTCTCGCAATGCCGACGCCTGCTCGATAGCTTGTACGGTCACATTGATAGTGTGCGTGCCGCTTTCGCCGGTTATCTGCAAGCCGTCCAGGTGTACTGCTGTATCGTGCTGTAACGCCAGACGGATCGAACCCGTCAGCGCCTGACGCAAGCCCTCGCGTGCCATCGCATGAATATTCAGGTTGACTTTACCGGCAGAAGGCTCCAGATACTTGCCGGTATGACCGCTAAAATATAGGATGTCACCCTCGGCGTTAACCAGCACCGCTGCCGGAGCATAATGCGCAAGCAGTGTGTGATCCATCAGTTGTTGCAGATTGACCGGTAGACCGGCGTCATCGACTGTCTGCCTGACATCGAGCATAGCGGTAAAATTTTTATTTGGAAAATCCACTTCGGGTTTCGGTAAAGGATTGTCAATACGCCGGTAGAGCCGTACCTTGGCATCCAACGGCGTGAACAGGTAGCCAACGTTGCCGGTACTTTCGGCAGGACCCAGCAACAGCAGGCCGTGCGGATTTAGCGCATAGTGAAACAGCGGCAACAGTTTTTCCTGCAAATCAGCGGAAAAATAAATGAGCAGGTTACGGCAACTCAGTATATCCAGCCGGGTAAACGGCGGATCATTGATGATGTTCTGCGGCGCAAAGGTGATCATTTCGCGAAGTTCGTTTTTTACCCGGTAACCGTTGTTTTCGATGTTAAAGTAGCGGGCCAGATGCTCCGGTGAAACATCGGCGACGCTATGAGCCGCGTAAAATCCCTGGCGTGCATGAGCTATCGCATCCGCATTGAGATCGGTAGCAAAAATCTGTAGCGAATAGCAGGCGCTGGGTTTGGCCTGTTCGATCGCTTCGATGAAGATGATTGCCAGCGTATAGGCTTCCTCGCCGGTAGAGCAGGCCGGTACCCAGGCTCTTATTGTCTTACCCTCCGGGTAGTTCGCCAGCAGCGCGGGTATGGCATCGGTCTTTAGATACTCCCATACCAACTGATCGCGAAAAAAACCGGTAGCGCCGATCAGCAGTTCCTTGAATAATAAATCCTGCTCCTGCGGGTTTTCGCGAAGATAACGAACGTAAGTGGCGATATGATCGAGCCGGTGCAGTTCCATACGACGCTCAATACGGCGATATAACATACTTTTCTTGTACAGCGAAAAATCATTGCCGGTTTGGGCGCGTAACAGCACGACAATTTTTCCGAGCGCGCTCAGCGAATTGTCTTCTAACATCGAGTCTAAACCGGCAAAAACATCTCTGGAGGGATGCTGAAGATAATTAATGATGTGCTGAGGCAGTTCTGCCGCAGTGCCGATAATGTCGGCTAACCCGGCATCAATAACGCTACGCGGCATACTGTCGTATTTGGCGTCGGCAGGATCCTGTACCAGCACCAAACCGGATTTTTCCTTGATGGCACGCAGCCCCCTCGCACCATCCGAACCCATACCCGAAAGCAGGACGCCGATGCTTTGATCGCGCCGGTCTTCGGCCATGCTACAGAAAAATGCATCGATAGGGTGGCGCGATCCGCGCGGTGCAACAACCGGGTCGAGCAGGTAAAGTGTGCCGTGCAGGATGGACAGCTCTTTATTCGAAGGGTTTACATAAATGCAACCCGGTTTTATTTTCATGCGATTTTGGGCTTGTAATACCGTCATCGCCGTCATGCGTTGCAGCAATTCGGGCATCATACCCTTATGGTTGGGATCGAGATGCTGAATGACGACGAAAGCGATACCCATGTTATCAGGCACATGGCTGAAAAAATTTTCCAGCGCTGCAAGTCCGCCCGCCGAAGCGCCGATACCGACGATTGGGAATAATCTATCGGTACCCTGGTTGGCGCCATGGCCGGAACAAGGGTAAGCCGGGTGAGTTGCGGTGTCCAGGGAGAAAGGCCCGTGGGCGTCGGTTGATTTATCCATGTTGGAGTCCTTACCATTTTTATGGCTGCCTATACTTTTTGCTTGTCATTGTCGATTTTTTAGTCCCCCTCTCCGATCGGAGAGGAAGAGGATACCGAAATCTGATATGCGATAGGTATATATTACACTGACCCTGCTGAAGCTGTTTAAAAACAGGCGAAGTCAAGATTGCAACAGTTTCGCTGAACCCGGAAAATCAGTTGCTCACCAACTCACGGCGAATCAACGCATCAGGATTTGCCTGCAATCTCCCGATCCGATGTCTATTAACGCCCCGTAAAATCCATTTCACCTTTAATATAGAACAGCATCTGTCCCGATTATTTTTTTCCGGCAGCCACAAAATTTCTTTGGCCGTTTGTTCGCCAATAACGCATTCGTCCAAACTGGCCGCCATGCGCATGGGGGTTGCCGACTGCGGGATGCGGCCAACCATAATTTCCGCCTTGGTTTGCGGATAAAGCGGCGACTGCTCCGGGTCGGCATAGCCTATTGGAAATAGGGCGCTATTATCGGCAGCGTACTTGTCGGTCGCCCCGACTGTGTGCAGTAATTCGTGGGCAATGACGATATTGTTTTGTTGATCCTGTTCGATAGAAGCAAAGAGGCATGAACCACG
>CAZAUB010000331.1:0-3551 GCA_964488195.1 uncultured Methylobacter sp.
GCGGCCAGCTGTTTTTGCTCTTCCTGCTGCTGGCGCACCTGATTAAGCGCCCTGTCCCTTTCGATTTTTTCCGCCTGGGCTTTTTGAGCCAACTCTTTAGCCTCATCAACCACTTCTACATTATTCTTACGCTGCTGTTGGGTCTGTTTGCGCTTGTCTGATTTAACGCTCTTGGCTTGGGCGGCGCTGACTAATCCGGATTTTAGCAATTGTTCTTGCAGAGATAATTTTGCCATTATCTATTCCACCGTAACCGACTTCGCCAGATTTCTGGGCTGGTCAACATCTGTGCCCTTTAACACAGCGACATGATAAGCCAACAGCTGTAACGGGATGGTGTACACAATCGGTGAAATCTCATTGCCGACCTGGGGTATTTTTACGATCTGTACATTTTGATCATTTGCCGCGGCTAATGTCTCATCCATAAAAACGATCAGTTGCCCGCCTCGGGCGCTTACTTCCTGGATATTGGATTTCAGTTTTTCCAGCAGGCTGTTGTTTGGCGCTACGGTCACCACCGGCATGTCGGCGTCGATTAATGCCAAGGGACCGTGTTTTAACTCGCCTGCCGGGTAGGCCTCTGCATGAATATAAGAAATTTCCTTTAATTTTAACGCGCCTTCCATGGCTATCGGATAATGGGTGCCCCGGCCTAAAAACAAGGCATGCTGTTTTTCGGCAAATTGCTCGGCCAGGACTTTAATTTGATCATCCAGTTGTAATACTTTTTCAATTTTTCCCGGCAAGCTGAATAATTCCGAGGTGATTTTTTGCTCGACTATTTCGGTCATGTGAAAGCGTCTGCCGATGGCAATGACCAACAGCATTAAGGTTGCCAGTTGCGTGGTGAATGCTTTGGTTGATGCGACGCCAATTTCAGGGCCGGCGCGGGTCATTAACACCAGATCGGATTCCCTGACCAACGAACTTTCCGGCACGTTGCAGATGGCTAATGAATATTTAGCGCCCAGTTTTTTGGCCTCCAGTAATGCCGCCAGTGTGTCGGCGGTTTCGCCGGATTGCGAGATCGTGACTATCAGGGTATCCGGTGCTAATACCGGGTTTCTGTAGCGAAATTCGCTGGCTACTTCGATGTTACAGGGGACGTGGGCTAGTTCTTCAAACCAGTAGCGTGCCACCAACCCGGCATGGTAACTGGTGCCGCAGGCTAAAATCTGAATGGCTTTTATGTTATCGAACACTTCGGCGGCGTTATGCCCGAATGCATTTTCCTGTAAGCGGTTGTTGATGAATCTGCCTTCCAGGGCTTGTGAAATAGCAAAGGGCTGCTCATAAATTTCTTTCAACATGTAATGGCGATACTCGCCTTTATCTACAGAATCGGCGGTCAACTGGCTTTCTATGATCGGACGACTGACAGCCTGATCATTCCGGTCATAAATAGCCAGTCCGCTAATGGTGATCGCTGCTATGTCGCCGTCTTCCAGAAAAATAAAGCGTTGCGTTACCGGAAGCAATGCCGCGACGTCCGAGGCGATAAAATATTCACCTATACCGACGCCGATAACCAGTGGACTGCCTTTTCTGCATGCTATCAGCGTATCGGGATCATCAATACTCATTATCCCCAGCGCATAGGCGCCATCGAGTTTTTTGATGGTCTTTTTAACGGCGCTGAGCAAACTGTCTGTTGACTCCATTGCATGAAAAATCTCATGAACTATGACTTCGGTATCGGTTTCCGAAGTGAATTCGTAACCATTTTGCTGCTGCACTTCTCTTAAATGCTCATGATTTTCAATGATGCCGTTATGGACTACAGCCACTTTATTCCGACAAATATGTGGGTGTGCATTTGCCGTACTGGGTTTGCCATGGGTAGCCCATCGGGTGTGCGCTATGCCGATTTGGCCTGAGATGGGGTCGGCCTCCAGCAGCGTTTCCAGGCCTTTTACTTTGCCCAGCTCTCGTTTCCTATAGATTTGCTGATTGTTGATGACCGCAAGACCTGCCGAATCATAACCGCGATATTCCAGCCGCTTTAAACCCTCCAGCAAAATAGGTACTACATTTCGTTGCGCGATGCCGCCTACAATTCCACACATGTTATTTCTCCTCGATAATTGTTCCCGACATTACACTACCTCCTGCATCCATGCAGTCGTGCTTAACGGGTCGTTGCCATCCGGCAAGAGATATTTGTTTGGCCCTGCTTAAAGTCAACTGATTCTCAGGACTGTCTTTGGTAATCGTTGATCCTGCGCCTATCGTGGCGTTTTTGCCTACCGTAACCGGGGCGACCAACTGGGTATTCGAGCCGATAAAAGCGCCGTCTTCAATAACGGTTCTGAACTTATTAACGCCGTCGTAATTACAGGTAATGGTTCCGGCACCGATATTAACCTTGCTGCCCACCGTCGTATCGCCGATATAACTTAAATGGTTTATCTTGCTGCCTGCCGCTACCGATGATTTCTTGATTTCTACGAAATTGCCGATATGGACATCTTCTGCCAGAACGCTTTCCGGCCTGAGTCTGGCGTAAGGGCCGATACGGCTGCCTTGTCCTATGATTGCATCTTCTATGACGCAGTTTGCCAGAATTTCCACATGGTCGCCGATGACGGAATTTTTTATCTGGGTGTTGGCGCCTATTTTGACATAGCTGCCGATGCTGTTTTTTCCCTCCAAGATCACATTAATATCGATTTCTATGTCCTGCCCCAGGCTTATTATTGAGCCTCTTTGGTCAAAGCGCATCGGGTCTTTCAGGGTGACGCCTTGTTCCATCAGGCTATTGGCTTGCTCTTGCTGATAGACGCGCTCCAAGTGGCTTAACTGTATCCGATTATTAACACCCAGCACTTCATCCTCGGTTTCCGGCTGGCTGGTAACGATATTGACCTGATCGGCAACCGCCATTTCAATCACATCGGTCAAATAGTACTCGCCCTGCACGTTGCTGTTATTTAACTGGCTCAGCCATTGTTTGAGCTGCTTGCCTTGCACCGCCATGATGCCGGTATTGACTTCGTTGATCTGTTTCTCACCGGTTGTAGCATCTTTTTCCTCGACAATTTTTGTGACTTGTCCGGAAGCATTTCTTACTATTCTGCCGTAGCCGGCAGGATTGGCAAGATTCACAGTCAGTAAGGCCAGAGACTGTTCATTGACACTGTTTATCAGCAATTTGACGGTAGCCAACTTCAGCAATGGCACATCGCCGTACAGGATCAGAACGGTATCGGCGTCGGCAATTCCCGATTGCCCTGAGCCTGTCGAAGGGGCGCTTACCTGCTGCACCGCGTGTCCTGTGCCTAGCTGCTGCTTTTGTTCTATCCAGTCGGCATCCAGATCCTTTAAAGTGTTTGTAACCTGCTCGGAACCGTGGCCGACAACAATTTTGATGGCATTGTTTTCCAATTGCTTAGCCGTGTCGTAAACATGCTGTAGCAAAGGCCTATTGGCAATTTGATGCAAAATTTTTGGCAGTTCCGAACGCATACGCGTTCCTTTTCCCGCCGCCAGAATAATGGTCGTTATTTTCATTTGATATTCCGTTAAACCAAAAAAGCCCGATAGCGCAT
>CAZAUB010000332.1:0-3550 GCA_964488195.1 uncultured Methylobacter sp.
ATAATTATCAGCGTCATCAGCGTTCTATTTTTGGCTGCTGAGTAGTTAAGATTGTAGGATGTGGTGGTTTATTTTTTGCGAGTTACCTTACTGTCATATTATTGTTGATGACAGCCAAGCTTGCGCTGTACTATGCAGCTCCCGATTAACTACCCGAAGCCATTATGAAGCCAGACAGCGCCGCTATTAGAAAACGATATGACCGGATCGCCCCGTATTTTGAGGGCATGGAAGCGGTCATGGAAGGGCTGTTTTTTAAAACTTGGCGGAAAAGATTATGGGCCAAGGTTGAGGGTCATCATATCCTTGAGGTCGGCGTAGGGACGGGCAAGAATTTCGACTATTATCCCAAGGACGCCAGAATAACGGCGATTGATTTTAGCGAACAAATGCTAAAGCAGGCGGCGGGCAAACGTGACAGGAAAAATATCAATGTTGAGCTGGAACTGATGGATATTCAGTCGCTATGCTTTGCCGATAACAGTTTCGATACGGTTATTTGTTCCTTTGTTTTTTGTTCGGTGCCGTCGGCGGTAAAGGGCTTGAAGGAGCTTTACCGGGTGTGCAAACCGGGCGGGCAGGTGTTATTGCTGGAACATGTGGTAAGTTCAAACCCCGTGCTTGCCGGAGTCATGAACCTGCTTAACCCGGTTGTTGTCGGGCTGTTCGGGGCCAATATCAACCGGAACACCGTTAAAAACGTTAAAGCCTGCGCTTTCACCTCAGTACATGTTGATGAGCGTAGCGGCGATATTATCAAGCTGATTGAGGCCAGAAAATAGCGTCAAGCTACTCAGCAGCTAAAAACAGAACGCTGATGACGCTGAGTGTATGATTAAATAAGATTTTTCTTGAATACTCTGTGTTCATCATATCTATCTGCATCATCTGCGTTCTATTGTATTTGATGGCACTGAGTAGTTACAGAATTTGTATCATTCGTTTTGTCAGAAATCATAGTTCCCAAAAAACCGGCACGAAACTTTTTAACTGGCAAGCCGTTGAATTGGGTAAAATAGAATGAATTTTTGGATTAGTTATTTACGTGAAGCCACAATTAGAAAATCTGGTACAGACGCCCATCCCGACCAAACACGGCGAATTTATCCTGCATTACTACAGCAATACCATCGATGACAAGGAGCATGTCGCTCTGGTTAAAGGCGATGTTGCGAGCAAAGAAAATGTGCCGGTACGCATTCATTCCGAGTGTTTTACCGGCGACGTATTAGGTTCAAGGCGTTGCGATTGCGGCGAACAGCTGGATATGGCGCTGCAATTGATCGATAAAGCCGGTTTCGGCGTATTGATTTATCTGCGTCAGGAAGGACGCGGCATTGGCCTGTTGAAAAAACTCCAGGCTTATAATTTGCAGGATCAGGGCATGGATACGGTTGATGCCAATATCCACCTGGGTCATCTTGCCGACGAAAGGGAATACAGCATTGCCGCTTTAATGCTGGAAAACCTGAAGATAAAGTCCATAGAATTGATTACCAATAACCCCAAGAAAATAGAAGCGTTGAAAAAACTCGGTATTAATGTGGCAGGCCGTATTCCGGTCGAGGCCGTGGCTCACGATGACAATGTCGGTTATTTAAAAACCAAAGCAAAAAAAATGGCGCATATACTGTTCGAACCTAAAAAAGAGTAGGAGCGGCTTTAGCCGCGATTGTCGCGGCTAAAGCCGCTCCTACAGATTTGACTCGTCTAACACCGTCTCAACCAGCTGCACCCAATAGGCTGTACCGATCGACAATATCTGATCATTAAAATCATAATGCGGATTATGCAGCAGGCAGCTGTTTTGGGAAGGGCCGTTACCTATCCAGATATAGCAGCCGGGTTTTTCCTGCAACATAAAGGCAAAATCTTCCGAACCCATTCCGGGTATCGGTTGTCGATCGACTCCATCTTCCCCGGCCACGGCTATCGCCGCTTGTAGCGCCAGTTCCGTTTCTGCTTCAGCATTAAAAGTCACCGGGTAGCCCGGATTTTCAGGGTTGAACTTTATTTCTGCGCTGACCTCAAAACCCTCGCAAGTTGAATTCACCAGTCGGGTGATTTTATCGGCGATTATTTTCTGAACCTCGCTGTTAAAGCAACGGAACGTGCCCCTTAACAGCACCGATTCCGGTAGCGCATTCCAGGTATTGCCGGCATGTATCTGGGTAATGCTGACCACCGCCGGATCGGCAGGATTAACAGTTCGGCTGACAATAGTCTGTAACGCGGTAATCAGCTGGGCGGATGCGACTATCGCATCATTGCCCAAATGCGGCATCGCGGCATGGGTTGCCTGCCCGGTGATAATGATCTCGAAGCAGTCGAATGACGCCATCATCGCGCCGGGCTTAACCGCGAAATGTCCCGGCGGAATATCGGGGACATTATGCATGCCGAAAACGCAGTCGGCAGGGAATTGGTCAAATAGCCCGTCATCAATCATCTGCTTGGCCCCGGCGCGACCTTCCTCGGCTGGCTGAAAAATAAAATACACCGTGCCGTCAAAGTTGCGATGCTCAGATAAATAACCGGCAGCGCCCAGCAGCATCGCCGAATGACCGTCATGACCGCAGGCATGCATTTTCCCGTCATGGCAGGATTTGTGGGCAAAGGTATTCTGCTCCTGAATGAACAAGGCATCCATATCGGCGCGCAAAGCGATTTTCTTATTGCCATTCCCGGCAGTAAGCGTAGCGACAACACCGGTTTTGCCTAAGCCCTGATGAACTTCCAGGCCGAAACTCGCCAGCTTATCGGCAATAAATTTCGCCGTTTGTGTTTCCTCAAAAGCGGTTTCAGGGAATCGGTGCAGATGCTGCCGCCACTGGCGCATTTGAGCGTGCAGCTGTTGTATATCGTTTGCTATGGACATGGAAAAACCTGATGAATCTGATGATGACTGATAAATATAATGCTACATCAGGTGTTGTAATGGCGCTCATAAAATTGTATTAATTTTCAATTAATTGAAATGAGCGCCTTGAGAGGCATTAATTTTTACTCTGACCCCAATCAACTTGGATTGAGGGACGAGGATTGATGGTTTAGTTAAGCACCTGAAGCCAAAACTTCATGCAATACTTCTGGGTGCTTCGCAACAATTTTTAGCAGAGCCTCAGCAGCACCTGATGGATGACGCCGTCCTTGTTCCCACTGTTGCAATGTACGAGATGAAATATGCAATGCCTTTGCAAACTGGGTCTGAGATAAACCGCATTTCACCCGAGTAGCAACTATTTCGTTAGGCTCAACAGCGTATGTTGCGCCGTGATGACCTGCTTTAACATCTCGAATTGCTTCAAGTAACTCTTCGCCAATATTTCGCTTGGCATCGCGCTCTAACAGCTCTATTTCGTTACGAGGCATGACCCATTTCCTCCGCAATTTGTTTAAGAATGTGTGCTGGAATATTTTCTTGGGCACTCTTGGCATAAATAACCAGCAAGACCAATGCTCCACTTTTGAGGCGAGTAGTATAGATAACTCTTACACCTCCACGCTTACCAGCACCATAACGTGTCCAGCGAATTTTCCGACAGCCACC
>CAZAUB010000333.1:0-3541 GCA_964488195.1 uncultured Methylobacter sp.
GGCTGATCAGCTGGTCGTACTCGTCCAGCTCTTTGACATTCTGGATATAGGCATCGCCTACCCTGCCGATCGAGGTAATACCTAAGCCTACCAGATCACAATCCGAATGCGTGGAATAGCCCTGGAAATTGCGATACAAATGCCCCTCGCGCTGGGCAACAGCAAGCTCGTCATCAGGCTTGGCAAAATGATCCATGCCGATATAGACATAACCGGCTTCGGTAAGCCGTTGACCTACCATTTGCAAAATAGCCAATTTGACATCGGGCGTCGGCATGTCGGCATCGTTGATCTGGCGCTGGGTTTTAAACCGTGCGGGCATGTGGGCGTAGTTGAAGATCGAGAAACGATCCGGCGACACCGCCAGGATTTTATCCAACGTAAGGGCAAAGGTCTCCACCGTTTGCAGCGGCAAGCCGTAAATCAAATCGATATTGGTCGAGCGAAAACCCTCGGCTCTAGCGGCGGCCAAAACACTGAAAGTCTGCTCTTCGCTTTGCAGGCGATTGACGGCTTTTTGTACGGCAGGATCAAAATCCTGCAAGCCTAAACTGACCCGGTTAAAGCCCAGTTCGCGCAGTTGTTTTATGGTCTGGGAATGGGTTTCTCGGGGATCGACTTCTATCGAATACTCGCCCTTGTCATCGTCCCTTAAATGAAAATGCTCACGGGTTACCGCCATCAGGATTTTCATCTGCCCGTAGCTTAAAAAGGTCGGCGTACCCCCGCCCCAGTGCAATTGATTGACGACCCGGCTGGAGTCGAACAAAGCGCCCTGCATCACAATTTCCTTGCACAGATTCGCCAAGTAAGGTTCGGCATGTTTGCGGTTTTTGGTAACGATTTTATTGCAGGCGCAATAAAAACAAACGGTATCGCAAAAAGGGATATGAAAATACAGCGATAACGGCCCACCTGCGGCATTGGATTTTACGATGTGCTGACGATATTCCTGGTCGCCGAAGCCTTCGTGCAGTTCCAATGCGGTAGGATATGAGGTATAACGGGGCCCGGCCTTATCGTAACGGTTGATAAGGCCTAAATCGAATTTTATAGATTGATCCATCATTTTATTTGGCTGTTGATGACTATTTTTTTGGGGCTTTTATCCGAGCTTTTATCGGTCAAGGCTACCTGCTCGATAACGCCGATCAAGTCGCCGGGCTGTTGCATCGCATCGCCGGTTTTGGAAATGCGCGCCAGCAGTTTGACCTGTTCGAAATTAGATAACTTCATGGTCGGCGTCATTGCCATCGCATCAGTCAGGTTGACGGTTAACGGCAATTCGGAAACCTGTTTACGTACGATAGCCAGCGGCATTTTGAGGCCGGATAAGGCCTGGGCATAAATAAAAACGGTGTCATTAGGACTGGCTGATTTTTGCAACTCGGCCGCCAAGCTCACCTGAACATCAATGCTAACTGTTTTAACTGCTTGCGCCGATTTTGATTCCGTTTGCACAGTGCCTTCCGGCATCTGGGTCGCAAGCTTAGCCAGCAGACCTTGTATTTCCTGCTGAGCTTCCGAGCCCGGCGGCAATAAGGCTTCGAGTTTTTTCCACAAGGACATTGCCTCAGCAAATTCGCCTGCTTGCGCTTTTGCCATGCCGCCAAACCACAAACCCGTGACGTTATCAGGCTCCATCGCCAAGGCTTTAAACACCAATTCAGCGGGTTTTCCAGCCAGTTGTTCGTTGCTGGCAAAAGCCATGGCTTCGGCGTAAAGCAGCATGATTTCCGGCTGATCGCCTGTTAACTTATAGGCATGCTCAAAGGCTGCAACGGCTTTAGGATATTGCTGCAGATACTTGTAGGATCGGCCCAACATAGTCCAGCCCAGCGCATCGTCCGGTTGTTTTTCCAGGCGCTCAGCCAATCCTGCAACCATGATTCTCATTTGCTCCAGTTCAGGAACAGCCGCTGTTTGTTCAACTTGGTTTAACGACTGGTAGTTACCCAGTATCCAATAAAGCGAACCCGCTGCCAAGGGAATAGCCAAAACCAGCACGGACGCCATCCATCGGCCTGATGATTGCGATGTCTTCGCTTGGCTCTGTATGTCGAGATCATCGTTCAAGGCCTGCTCAAGCTCGGCAAGCTGCTCCTTATAAAGCGCTTGAGTTAATGCGCCTGCTTGGAGCTGCTCTTTAAGCTCAGCCAGTCGCTGCCGGGCAATGACGATATTGCGCTGATCCTGGTCTGCAAATCCCCCCCGGCCCCCCTTTTTCAAAGGGGGGGGTAAAATATCCGCTCCCTCTTCTTGACTAATGCCAGAACCAGCTCCCCCCTTTAGCAAAGGGGGGTTGGAGGAGGATTTCCACAACGGCGGCAGCACAATCAAAAAAGCGATCAAGATCATTACACTGATGATAAGCAAAAATAGCATACTCAAGACTGCTCACCTTCTTCCAATAAGCTGCGGATTTTTTGCTGTTTTTCAGCGCTGATTTCAACTGTTGCAGCAGTCTTTTTGCGCCGGGCGAATAAAAATACCGCAACCAAACCAATTAACAGGAACACCACCGGCCCTATCCAAAGCAGCCCTGTTTTCAACTTAAAAGGCGGATTGTATAAAACAAAATCGCCGTATCGGTCCGTCATGAATTGGGCTATGTCCTGTTTTGATTTGCCCTGTTGCAGCATTTCGTACACCTGCCTGCGTAAATCTGCGGCCAGTTCCGCATTGGAATCGGCGATGGTCTGGTTTTGACAGACCAGACAGCGCAGTTCCGAGGTCAGGTTTTCGTAGGCGGCTTGTTGCTCAGGACTGGCAAACTGCCGGTATTCGACACCAGCGCAAGCTATGCCGGATAAAATCAGCAGAACTAGAATAGATAAATGCTTCATTAATTTTCGGCCTGTAGCTTGGCGATCAAAGGCAGGAACGTTTGCTGCACATCTTCAGCCGTAACGGGGCCGGTATGCTTGTAACGGATCACGCCTTGTTTATCGATGACGAAGGTTTCCGGCACCCCGTAGACGCCCCAGTCGATGCCGATGCGTCCGTCCTGATCCATGATGCTGACATCATAAGGATTGCCCAATTGCGCCAGCCAGCCTTTTGCGGCTTCCGGCTCATCCTTATAATTCAAGCCGACAATAATGGCGGCTTTTTGCTGAGCCAATTGGTTGAGCACCGGATGTTCGGAACGGCACGAGGCGCACCACGACGCCCACACATTAAACAGCCAAACTTTGCCTTTTAAATCGGCCGGGGATAATTTTTCCGCAGGAGCTTGCAGCTTGGGTGCGGAAAACGCCGGAGCCGGTTTGTTGATCAACGGGGAAGGAATCTCGCCGGGATGAAGGTTTAAACCCAGCGCCAGAAACACCGCTAAGACGATAAATAATAGTAAGGGGAGGATATACTTAAGCATTAACCGATACCTCAGTTGTTCCCGGCAAAGGCGACCGGCCGGTCGCCCCTACAGCTGTTATTTTATACCGTCTATCGCAAGCGGCGATTAAACCGCCCGCCGCCATGAATAAAGCGCCCAGCCAAATCCAGCGGATAAATGACTTGTAATAAATCCTCATGCTCC
>CAZAUB010000334.1:0-3538 GCA_964488195.1 uncultured Methylobacter sp.
CCCATATCGAGAGTTAGCAATCCTGACTCCATTGCTTCCAGGCCTTCGAAACATTCTTCAAAAAAGACCTGATGGAATTGTGACATATCAATAGACATAGACTTACCTGTATGCGCCTAAATTCATTTAAACAAGATTAATGTAACCCAAAAACTTTCTTTATTGATCCTTGTCTGGATAAACGCCTAAACCATTCATCTAAACATTCATAATAAAGCCGCATGCATGGGACTGGTACATATCAATAGGCATAGACTTTCCTGCATGCACTTAAATCAACTTAGGCACGATAGTATCAACTAACCCAGAACTTTTAGTAATGTTTTTAATAATTGATCAGGATTGAAAGGCTTAACCATCCACCCGGTTGCACCGGCAGCTTTACCTTCTTGCTTTTTTTCGATTCCTGACTCAGTCGTCAGCATTAGCATGGGAATAAATTTATAATCCGGGAGTGCACGCAAATCTCTAATTAAAGTAATCCCATCTTTATTTGGCATATTGACATCGGTTACCACACAATCAAATTTCCTAGCCTGCGCTTTTTCTAAAGCATCGACTCCATCCACTGCTTCTTCGACATCGTATCCAGCAGCTCTTAAAGTAAATGAAACCATTTTCCTCATTGAAGCTGAATCGTCAACTGCAAGAATACTTGCCATTGTTTTCTCCATTAATCTCTAATTTTTAAAGCAAAACCCTATGCGGATATTACAGCATCCTACGTATAATTACTTAAGTATAGTCTAATTATTTTGCTGTATCGCACTTCTAATCTAGAAACTTATTTCTGTATTTTCATTGTAACAAACAAAAAAACACCCCACTAGAGGAAATCCCTAGTAGGGTACATTTGGTGCCGATGGCCGGACTCCAATAATACTTTTATTTCAATAACTTATTATTATGTTGATGCAAATTTGATGCAGTTCCAAAAAAATCATTATATTCCACCCAGTTCTAAAGCTCCAATCTATTCTCCCTTCTTCTATCGTTAATACGCTTGAACATCCGGCCGGACTGGTTCAATTCCTGATACAGTACCGATTCAATTCCTGATTCTTCGATCAATGGAATGTAAACCAGTCAGTTTTCATTGCGCACCGAGAGTGTATTGTAGTTTTTTATGTTAATTTATTTATCTGGGTATCCCTTTCGCTGGTGTAAACACTACATGTTGTGGTGTGTTGGTTTTCGTCCACGGACGACAGCACTACCCGTAGTAGTCACACCAGTAAAGGGGATACCCAGGTTTATTTATTCCATTGACGGAATATTCCATCAAGGCTATATTTATAATATGAGTTGGGATATAGAATACACAGATGAATTTGGGCAGTGGTGGAGCAGCTTATCTGAGGACGAGCAAGTTTCGTTGGCCGCCTCCGTACAGCTACTGGAAGAACGTGGACCAGCTTTGGGCTTTCCGCACAGTAGCGCCATTAAGGGTTCAAAGCACAGCCACATGCAGCATGAGCGATAAAACCAAATACAAACCGCCCTACGCCATCACCCTGACGATATTGAATTTGGTCGCCGAAATTGGCGAACTAATCGGTCGCTACACCATTTTGGCCGAGCAAAACCTGACGCCCCGCCTGCGGCGGGAAAATCGGATCCGCACCATTCAGGCATCGCTGGCCATCGAGAACAATACGCTGACTTTGGAACAAGTGACAGCGATAATAGACGGCAAACGGGTACTGGGCCTGCCGCGCGAAATTCAGGAAGTTCGTAACGCCTTTGTCGCTTACGAGGCAATGGACAACTGGCATCCTGCTTCTGAAGCCGATTTGCTGGCGGCGCATGGATTGCTGATGTCGACTTTGGTTGATCAACCGGGCGTATATCGTTCCGGTGGTGTTGGCATATTTCGAGGCGAGCAACTGGTACACATGGCGCCGCCCGCCGACCGGGTGCCTTATCTGATGGCAGATTTGTTGGCTTGGTTGAAACATACTGAGGAACATCCACTGGTGGCAAGTTGCCTGTTTCATTATGAATTGGAGTTCATTCATCCGTTTGCAGATGGTAACGGTCGCATGGGGCGATTATGGCAAACCTTGATTCTGCGCCATTGGAAATCGTTGTTAGCTTATTTGCCAGTGGAAACGGTGATTCGTGAGCGGCAGGATGATTATTATCGTGTGTTAGCTGAAGCCGATCACAGCACGGAGGCCACGCCCTTTGTCGAGTTTATGCTGCAAGCCTTGTGTGATGCCATTGGCGAAGCAGTTACTACCGACCAAGTAGGCGATCATGTAACCGACCAAGTAAGACGATTACTTGAGGTTGTCGGCAACAAAGAACTCAATAGCACAGATTTAATGCACGCATTAGGCTTATCCCACAAGCCTACATTCAGAAAAAACTACCTGAATCCGGCTTTGGATGGTGGCTGGCTGGAACGCACTCAACCTGATTCACCCCGTAGTCCGACGTAGCGATATCGGCTGGCTGAAAAAAGTAAAACTGTGGATATACAAAACGGGCATGAGAAGTAAGGGATAGGAGGTTACAGCCTTGACTTTGCATTGCTGATCGACTTTACGATGAACACTTGACGCAACTCCGAAAGGAAGGACTGATCAATGGTTAATAAATTTTCTGAACTACGCGCTCAAATGTCGCCCGAGTCTCGGGTACGAACAGAAGCCAAGGCTCAAGCGTGGTTTACTGAAATGCCCCTCAACGAACTACGACAAGCCCGTGGCTTGTCACAAAAAATGCTGGCCGAGATACTTCACGTCCAGCAGCCATCCATTGCTAAAATCGAAAAACGCACCGACATGTACATTTCCACTTTGCGCAGTCACATTGAGGCAATGGGGGGTGAGCTGGATGTCGTAGCCAGATTTCCAGACGGTGCAGTCAGGATCATCAACTTCTCCGACTTAGAGAAAGATGCAACGGCCTGAGTTCAGGCTCAGAAGGCAATAACGACTTCTATTGATAATCCCGAACTTCTTTCGGCTTATATGATTTTAATAATTTGGATAATTCGCAATTGCCAAGCTGATAAAAACACTGATCAATACTGCAATCGTCGGTATGATTGATAAAGGTATGGGAATTGGAGAAATCAGCCATAAGAGCAGCATGCAGCTCAACGCCAACAGCATGTGCGCCGACGTGTTATAAATCGGCGGTATCGGCGGACTGAAGGTATCGGATTTCAGCCTCCGCTCGAAAATCCCTGCAATGAATCCCATCACCATCGGTATCAGCAACCAGATTGCCCATTTTGACAAAATGACCATGCGTAAGGCCATGCTGTAGGCCTGAAATTTTACTGATGCCGCCCAATCTCCTGGAATATCGGCTATCGCTTCTCCAATGTTGTCTCCGCTGTTTCTGAATTTATTTGAATCGTCATGCCTATCTCGAAATTCATTGGCAAACGCTGCAATTAACGTTAAGTTATTTCTGTACAGCGTGATCAGCTCCTTATTAATCTCGTCCTTTTCACCCAAAATACTGATGGCGGCGTTGTAGTCTTTCCGTATAGTCAGCGACATGGTTTTTGGACTTAACAGCG
>CAZAUB010000335.1:0-3536 GCA_964488195.1 uncultured Methylobacter sp.
ACTGGTTAACCGCTACACGGAATTTAAGATTAGCGAAGCGCAAGCGGTAAAAATCCTGGCAACCGAAGCTAATCCGTTGTACCGGGCAGGGCATGTCTCACTGGGCGAGAAAACAGTGCCCAAAATGGAAGTCAACGGCGCGTTTTTTGTTTATCAAAAAGAGAATCGCGAAAACCTGTTGGCGCAGGCTGTCGCCGCCAGCCAGCAGGTGGTCTGGGCGACCGGAACCCACACCAGCACCCCGGTGTTCGTCTTTGTAAAGGGTGAAGAACAAACCATGCGGCCCTTCGCCAAAATCCTGCATCATACCCAGCTGGGCCGGTTGGTGATTGATGCGCTGCAGTAAACCTAAAAACCGCTGTTGAGCATTCTAAAATTTCGTTCGCTCTGAGCCCTTCGTCCACGCTCAGGAGAGCCTTGTCGAATGGGGGAAGCGGGATTTTGGAATGTTCGCTAAATGGGGAAGTGAGGAAGCCGCTCATGCTTCGACAAGCTCAGCACGAACGGCTTCCTCACGCTCCAACTGCGTATGCTGTCATCATATTTTAATGTGGCTGTCTCAGAATAACCCTTTGAATCATTTATCAAGGGTTAACTGCCATGAACAAATTCACACTGAATAATCTCAACATAGTGACTGCATCATTGGCTATGTCTGTTTTGGCTTTAGTTGTAACTTGGGGCGTTGAACTATTGGTTAAGGAATTATTTCGCTTGGGGTAGGGCGCGATGCGCTCTACTGGGTGAAATAATTTGACTGTAATTATATAAAATTATATATAATGCAAGCATAAACTCTTAGTCACTAGCGGACATTTATCATGGCATTAAAATTTTACGATAGTCCATTTCACGTTAATCACGATGCGGAAACGGCAAGCAAAATGATCATGAAAATGGATTTATCCATCATGCTCAGCCGTTTGATCGAAAGCAAACAGTGGACGCAGGCGCAGGCGGCTGAACAGCTTGGGGTCAAACAATCGCGCATATCCGATCTAGTGAACGCCAAAATTGAAAAATTCACCATTGATGCGCTGCTCGATATGCTCGATAAGTTCGGCTTTCAAGTGAGCTGGACTATGCCATCATTACAAAAAGCCACTATGGTTATAAAAGCAAAAGCGGCTCAGTGAGTTTTCTTTATTTCTGCCAGCAGTTCTTTTAAGCGTTGCTCGGCCACTTTCATGGCTTGCCGATCAACACCGTTGGTGGTTTTGGCAAAGGTATGTAGCACAACAACTGTATCCTGATATTTTGCCACATAAATACAACGAAAAGCCGGGCTACCGTTTTTTCTCAACTCAATAACGCCTGCACCAACACTATCCAGATGGGTGATTGGTAATCTTGGTTCTTCATCAAATTGAATGCGTCTTAAATCCTTACCAAATTCATCCTGAATTTCATCGGGCTGGTCTTTATATTCTCTTTCGGCTGCTTCGTTTACAAAGGCGAATTTTTTCATTGGGTAATCCAATAGCTAGATCTTCGATATGAGTTTATCTATTGCTTCCAAGGCTTGGTCGCGGTATTCCGGCTTTACTTGAACTCGATGTCCACTGATGTCCAATTTTCCGGTCGCCATCGTAGAGAACGGGCATCCGCGAGAGAATGCAACCAATAAGGCTTAATCAATCGCCAATGTGATGGGTTTCGCGTCGCCTAAAAGCGCCTACTTTTGGTGCTCTACCCAACCTACACACTAGCTTAGCTACAAAAAATATTTGCCGTGTTAAGCTGCTGTAGTACAATTTCATAGGGATGCACCAGAAATGATACACAAACAACTAGCTAAAGTACTTAAGAACAGCAGCCCAAAACTTTCGGTTAAGTTTTTCCAACAAGAAGCTTCTAGGTCTGAGCCTGTGCGCGATTGGCTTAAGTCCTTACCGGAAGATGAAAGAAAAGCTATAGGCGAAGACATTAAAGCAGCCCAATATGGTTGGCCGCTGGGTTTACCCTTGGTAGGGCATATTGATGGCGGCATTTGGGAAGTTCGCACAAAACTGGCAAACCGAATTGCCCGCGTATTGTTTGTGGTCGAGGGTGAAACGCTGGTGCTTCTGCATGGGTTTATCAAGAAAACCCAAAAAACACCGAGGCAGGAATTAGAGCTTGCCAAGGATAGGTTAAAAACATTAAGGGGTACGAAATGAACCAACATATTGGCTCTGACTTTGACGATTTTCTGCAAGAACAAGGCGTTTTTGAAGAGGTGGAAGCGGCGGCAATAAAAAAGGTGATCGCCTGCATGATTACGCAGGCGATGGTCGATACGCATATTAGCAAAAGTGAAATGGCTAAACGCATGAAAACCAGTCGCGCTCAATTGGATAGATTACTCGATCCTAATTGCCATTCTGTTACCTTGGCTACGCTGACCAAAGCCGCTGCCGCTATTGGCAAAAAAATCTCCATTAGCTTTGAAGATAGCGGGACTCAAACGGCTTGATACTCTCGAAGCCATGTAAGGTACGCTGTGCGTACCATTGAATGCCGAAAGGTACGCACAGCGTACCCGACCATGGAATTATTTCAACCGGGTTAAAAGGCGACAATTCACAACCACCCTTTCCGTTTAAAAAACCAATAAGGCGCAATCCCTGCCAGCAGCATTAAGCACAGTGCGCCGGGATAACCCAGCTGTAAATTGAGTTCCGGCATGTGTTGGAAATTCATGCCGTAAATGCTGGCGACCAGGGTAGGGGGCAGAAAGACCACGGCGGCAATCGAAAAGATTTTAATAATCTTGTTCTGGGTGATGTTGATAAAGCCTTGGGTCGAGTCCATCAAGAAGTTGATTTTATCGAACAGGAAAGTGGTATGCGACATCAACGTATCCACGTCGCGCATGATCTCCCGCGCCGTTTCCTGCAACTCGGGGTGATTGCGCAAATGCCGTTGCAGGAAGGATATGGAGCGTTGCGTATCCATCAGGCATAGCCGAATCTTACCGTTGCTGTCTTCCAATTGGGCCAGTTGATCAATGGCATTTTCAAGATCGGAGTCTATTTCTTCCAGCACCAGATAACTGACATCTTCCAGTTTACGATGAATGTCTTCCAGCGCATCGGCGAGATTTTCCACTTTTTGCTCGAAGATAAGTACCAGCAATTCCTGCGGCGAATGCGCTACTACCTGTCCATGTCGGGCGCGCATACGTAGCAGGCGAAAATCGGCCAACGCACCTTCACGCAGGGTAATTAACCGGTCATTTTGCAAAATGAAGGCGACGGTCGCCGTACTGTGCCGCCCCTCGCTTTGGGCAAGAAACAAAGAACGCACATGAATGCCGGTGTTATCGGTAAAGTAACGCGCCGAAGACTCGATTTCCTCGACATCATCCGATTCGGGCAGCGCCGCGCGTAAAAATGCTTGTAGTTGTGTGCGCTCACTGTCGCTGGCATCGTGGGCGTCGATCCAGGCGGCTTTTGCGACCGCCTGCTTGAGCTGATCTTCAGGCAAGGTTTGTTCTTTAAGCATGCCCTTGTCGATATTGAATAGTCGTAACATTATATATTCCCGTTTTTTTA
>CAZAUB010000336.1:0-3536 GCA_964488195.1 uncultured Methylobacter sp.
CAAGGCAATATCCGGCTCTATGCCTTCGGCCTGGATGGAGCGACCCGAAGGCGTGTAGTATCTGGCTGTGGTCAACTTAACTGCCGAACCGCCACTGGTTGGCAATATGGTCTGCACCGAGCCTTTGCCGAACGATTTCTCGCCCATGATCACCGCGCGTTTTTGATCCTGCAAGGCTCCGGCTACGATCTCCGAGGCTGACGCGGAACCGGCATTAATCAACACGACCATCGGCGCACCGTCGATAAGATCATCAGCAGCGGCATTAAAGCGCATTTCCGAATTTTCGATACGACCCTCGGTGTATACAATGAGACCGCTCTTGATGAAGGCGTCACTCACCTCAACTGCCGCATTCAGCACCCCACCCGGATTATTTCTTAAATCCAGCACCAGGCCTTTCAGATTGCCTCCATTTTCCTTTTTCAGCGAGGCCAGAGCCTCTTTAAGACCTTCTCCCGTTCCAGATTGAAAGCTGCTGATGCGTACATAACCATAACCTTTTTCCAGCATCCGGTTTTTTACGCTTTTAACTTTTATGATGTCTCGAATTAGGGTTATTTTTAAAGGAGCCTCCTCACCTTCACGAACCACAGTGAGCAAAATCTTGCTGCCCGGCTCGCCACGCATGATCTTGACCGCATCAGCCAAGGTCATGCCTTTTACCGGCTGATCGTCAAGCCTGACAATCAGGTCTCCGCTTTTAATACCTGCTTTCTGGGCGGGAGTGTCATCAATAGGGGAAACCACTTTAACAAAGCCGTTTTCCATCGTAACTTCGATGCCCAGGCCGCCGAACTGCCCGGTTGTGCCTTCTTTTAATTCCTGATATTCATCGGCAACCAAATAAGCGGAATGGGGATCAAGCCCGCTCAACATGCCGCGAATGGCATCTTCCAATAATTTTTTGTCCGAAACGGGCTCTACGTAATCCCTTTTAATTCGACCAAAAATTTCCGTGAAGGTGCGTAAATCCTCATAGGGCAGGGTTTCTTCTGTATCAGCTACAGGCTTTGCATTATCCCGCTCGGCAAAGACGCTGCCGCAGATGCCCATAAAAACACCCAACATAATCCCTAAGGACAAAATGAAAATATTTTTCTTTTTTAACATGTACCTTAAAACTCCAAACACTGTTTTTCCTAAAACATGACCAAGTAGGGGCGACCGGCCGGTCGCCCCTACGATCCCGATTACTTTCGGCACCACTCAAGCGGATCAACCGGTTTACCTTTGTTGCGTATTCCAAAATATAACCCGGAATGACTACGACCGCCGCTTTGCCCAACGGAAGCAATGACTTCGCCAACATCCACCCACTCACCCACCTGCCGATATAAACTCTGGTTAAAAGCATAAAGGGTCATGTAACCCTTGCCGTGATCAATAATAATCAACAAGCCATAACCGCGTAGCCAATCGGAAAATACCACTTTACCGCTGGTAACCGCACGTATCTCCGTACCCTCACTGGCGTCAATTAACACCCCATCCCAAGTGTTCTCAGTGCTCTCTGCCCGCGCACTGCCGAACTTATTGGTCAACTGCCCCTTAAGAGGCCAAGGCAGTTGTCCCTTAAGCGAAGAAAAACTCACTCCACCCCCCCCCTTTGCCAAAGAAGGGTTAGTGAGGGGGGGAGAAGAATCATCCCCGGAACCCGACAAGTCTTTGACAGGCTCGGACGGAGCCTCAACAGCCTTGGGCAATTTTTTTGATTGCTCAACCTCAAAAGTAAAATCATTGGTCGACCTATGCAATGAAGATACCAGATTTTTCAGCTTATTCTCACTTTCTTTCAAGTGAATTATTTGTTGCTCATTTGAAGAAAAGTCGCTTTTAAATTGCGCCAGCAATTCAGCCCTTCGTTTTCTAACACCGTCCACGGCTATCTGCTCTAGTTTCTTTTGCTCAAGATCTTTCTCTAAAAGCTCGGTTTCCTGCTGTTGTTGCTTACCCAACCGATCCAGATGCTGCATAGACTCCGAAATGCCAGCCAATTTTATCAGGCGAGTCTTATTAAGATAACCGTAATACACCAGCATCCGACTTGATAATGCAGGATCTTGCTGATTGAGCAGCAGCTTCAACTTTTCCTTTTGCCCCATTGCGTAGGCAGCCTTTATTTGACCCACTAACTCTTTGTTTTGTTTAGCGACTTCATCATGAAGACTTTGCTTTTCCTGTTGAATCTTAGTCAGATTCTGGCGTTTTTGTTCAACTTGGGCCTGTAATGTCCTTAATAAAGCGGCCGTCTTGCCATAGAGCTTCTCAACTTCACCCAACTGCGTGTTTAAGGTATTTTTTTGCAGCTGAATACGCTGCATATTCTGGCCGGCCGCTTTAATGCCCGACTGAACTTCATTAAGCTCCTTGTTATTTTCCGATATTTCCGCACGGCCCTGATGGACGAACACACTCAGTAAAAAACACAATACCAGCTTCTGTCTCATCCACAGTTTAAACAAATTTGATCAGCGATCGACCCGTCATTTCGACAGGTTGCGGAACCCCTAACATTGCCAACACCGTGGGAGCCAAGTCCGACAAACTGCCTCCCACGTCTAATGGCTTATCACCACCGACATAAACCAAAGGCACTGGGTTTGTAGTATGCGCAGTGTGCGGCTGCCCGGTCTCTTTATCAACCATTTGCTCAATATTGCCGTGATCGGCAGTTATCAGCATCTGCCCACCCACCGACTTTAATGCGTCAACGATGCGTTGCAATGAAGCATCGACCGCTTCCACGGCCAAAATTGCCGCATCCATTATGCCGGTATGCCCCACCATATCGCAATTAGCATAATTACATATAATGACATCGTATTTACCGCCGGTAATAGCAGCGACCAAATGATCGGTAACCTCTGCCGCATTCATTTCCGGCTGCAGGTCATAGGTTCTGACCTTCGGCGACGGCACCAAGATCCGGTCTTCTCCAGGAAAAGCAGCATCTATGCCGCCATTAAGGAAAAACGTGACATGGGCATATTTTTCAGTTTCCGCCAGCCGCAATTGGGTCATACCCAGCTTTGACAAATACTCGCCAAGACAATTTTTTATGTCAGTCGGGGGATAAGCCACGTCATAATCAAAATCCTGCTGATATTCCGTTAACGTACAATAATAACCTGGGTGAGGCGCGCGATTTCTTTCAAATGAGTCGAATGCGGTTGCGGTTAATGCCAGGGAAATCTCGCGGGCACGATCCGCCCGAAAATTCATAAACACGACCGAATCTTCGGGATCAAGAGCGACTGCCCGATGCTCGGCATCCAAAATAGTGGTTGGCAAAACGAATTCATCCGTTTCACCTCGGTCATAAGCCGCAGCCAAACCCAGTAGCGCAGAATCCGCGCTAAACGCAGCCTCACCTTTTGCAATCAGGTCATAGGCCTGTTTCACCCGATCCCAGCGATTGTCCCTGTCCATCGCATAAAAACGCCCTACAATTGAGGCGATGCGGCCTGCGCTCAGCGCCGCAAATTTTGCCTGTAGCAACTCAAGGGAAGCCATTGCGCTCTTGGGCGGCACAT
>CAZAUB010000337.1:0-3532 GCA_964488195.1 uncultured Methylobacter sp.
ACTTGACGAGTGGAGTTATTTATTAATCAGTTTGCGAACACGGTCAATAATTGTTTGCCGGTTGATTATCAGTACATAGCTTAATAATCCCAATATTAAACCGAACAACAATTTTCCGAATGCAGAGGAACCTTCCGGTTCAGCTACCGGAGTCGCTGGCGCCCATTGCGGTTGTACGTTTTGCACTGCGACTTTAGACGGCTGGTATTCGGCTGTCAGGTCAGGCAGGCCCAAGCTGCGCCACTCATCATAATCTTGCCAGATAGGATAATTGCGTTTCCAGAGTCCCTTGGTGAAATAGGGCGCAAGGCTCATGCCGTGTGATTTGGGAATGCCTTTTTCATCAAGGAAGTCGCTATAGACGACCAGGCTGATATCGCCGCCTTCACCAACGCCATTAGTGGTAAACGCTTTTTCAACATGGTCATGGAACATCCAGATACCTTGTCCAAAGCTATGCAAGCCGTCATCGACACCGCTTAATTCCAGATCCAGACGCTGTGCGGGTACCATGCCATGTACGTCACGGGTAATATAAGAGTTAGGGCCGTTATCGACGCCGTCATAATGTGTTGCGGTCGGCTTGTGTCCGTGGACATGCAATGCCATGGCTTCGGTGTGACCGTTCAGAACCCGCAGTTTAACTTTTTCATCCTGTTGTATTTCAATCAGCGATTCCCTTAAGGTATAAGGGAAGGAACGGCCGTTAAGCATAAAATAATCGTCGGTGGCATCGGTTGTGTCATATTCCATGTTGATATGCTTGGCAATCAACCGGGGATCATTGGCTGACCTGGCAATGATTTCATGTAATTCCCTATCCGCCGATTGATAATGCAGGTCATATTCCCGTGCATATTTTTCAAGCACTGCGACCGATGGATGGCGCACTTGGCCAGCGCCGACATTAAGGGTTTGCGGCCAGTTGTTGGGGCGGTTTTCCTCAACGATAAAAATACCCTGCAAGCCCATTGGAATGTGGGTGTGCGGCTGGACATGGCAATGGTAATACATGGTGCCCGGCTGGCGCGGCTTGATCACATAGGTTTTGCTTTTTCCCGGCATAGTATCCATGTTGCTGGTTTGCGCAACCCCATCATTACCGACGCCGACATGATCCATGAACGGATGATCGATACCGTGCAAGTGTATGGAATGGGGCAAATAATGGGTGTTTTCCAGAACCAGCCAGACCACGTCATTCTGCTCGACGCGAATCACCGGAGACGGTACGCGCAGCAATGGATTGGCTTCCAGCTCGTAAAGGCTTTTAGTTGACATATCCCGAGTTTTGGGGGCAAAAACCCAAAAAGTCGGCTGTATGCCCGGCGCTATATCGAAGGTGGTGGTCGGATTTTTCATGTCCGGTGAATGACCGTTGAGTTCGGCAACTTCCAGTTTGATGATGATTTTATCAGGGTCGCCGTCGCCGTCCACATCGTCAGACATAGTAATCGCGTCGGCGGCGATCTGGGTTTCCATCAGTGTTGCCATGGAAATGCCGTTGGTGCCCTTTACAAAGGCGGCGATGTCAGCGGGATTGTCGGGATTACAAAGCCGTGAAGCCTGTATTTTTACACCATCAATAACTTGTTCTTTACGCCATGCGGGATCAGTAAAGTCGGAACAGACCTCTTCTACCGGCCCCATATCCACCTTGGCCGTAGGAGGTAAATCGCTGGCCGCTTGACTCCAAGGATGCATAAGAAGCAGTGCGGTGCCCCAGATAAAGGTAAGAAGATTTTTACGCATACGACGACCTCAGAAAAATACATTACACAAATGACACACCGCCAACCGAAAGCGGAGGTTTTTTAAAGCAGTTATTTTAACCGAATATAAAGGAGAATTCATGTTTAACGCTAGAATAAGTCCAAATTGTCAATTTAACGATCCACCGAACCGGTGAGAGATTTTATGATTATGATGAATTCCCAAACAAATGTTTCACAACTCAAGGACTTGATCTTCGATAACCGTTTTATACGCGAGTTACCCGCCGACCCCGAAACCGTCAACAATCGCCGTCAGGTACTCGGCGCCTGTTATTCGCGAGTGTTGCCGACTCATGTTACCGCGCCAAAAATGGTCGCTTATTCCAAAGAGGTTGCAGAGCTACTGGATTTGAGTCCAGAGGTCTGCGAATCAGCCGATTTTACCCAGGTGTTTGTCGGCAATCGTCTGTTGCCCGGCATGGATCCGTACGCCACCTGTTACGGCGGTCATCAGTTTGGCAACTGGGCGGGGCAGCTTGGTGACGGCCGTGCTATTAATTTGGGCGAGGTGGTCAATTGTCGAGGAGAGCATTGGACGTTGCAGCTGAAAGGCTCAGGTTCCACACCTTACTCAAGGAATGCGGACGGCTTGGCGGTGCTGCGCTCCTCGGTGCGCGAATTTTTGTGCAGCGAAGCCATGTATCATCTGGGTGTGCCGACCACACGGGCATTGAGCCTGATACTGACCGGCGAGCAGGTTATCCGGGATATGTTTTACAACGGCAACCCCAAGCCCGAACCGGGCGCAGTGGTTTGCCGGGTTGCGCCATCGTTTACCCGTTTTGGCAATTTCCAGATTTTTGCCGCCAGGGGCGAGCTTGATCTGATGAAAAAACTGCTGGACTACACGATTCGCACCGACTTTCCGCATTTGGGCGAGCCGTCGCGTGATGTTTACCTGGCCTGGTTTGAAGAAGTCTGTCGCAGAACGGCGGAAATGATCGTGCATTGGCAGCGTGTCGGCTTTGTTCATGGCGTGATGAATACCGATAATATGTCGATATTCGGCCTCACCATAGACTACGGTCCTTACGGCTGGCTGGAAAATTATGACCCCAACTGGACGCCCAACACCACCGATGCGGCGGATCGGCGGTATCGTTTCGGCAACCAGCCGCAAATCGCATTCTGGAATCTCGGGCAGCTGGCCAATGCGATCTATCCGCTGATAGAACAGGTTGAGCCCTTGCAACAGGCAATCAATGGCTATGTGGAAACCTTTGAGCAGGGCTGGCAGACCATGGTCGCCGCCAAGCTGGGACTGAACGCGTTTGCCCCGGCAATCGATGATGACTTAAACACCGAATTGCTGATCCTGTTGCGAATGGTTGAAACGGACATGACCATTTTTTACCGCAGGCTGGCGACGCTGGTCATGGATGTTGAACTCAGCAATGAGGCTTTGATGATGCCGCTTATGGAAGCCTATTATGTGCCGGAACAAATAACCGATGATTACAAAGCGCGTCTTGGCAACTGGCTTAAGTCTTACATAAAGCGGGTGCAAAACTCCGGCACAACCGATGTTGAGCGGCGCAAGACCATGAACGCCGTCAATCCCAAATACGTTTTACGCAATTATCTGGCACAACTGGCGATAGACAAAGCAGAGCAGGGCGATTTTTCGATGGTTAATGAGCTATTGGAATTATTGCGCCATCCCTACGACGAGCAACCCGGCAAGGAAGAATTCGCCTTAAAACGACCCGACTGGGCAAGACAACGGGCGGGGTGTTCGATGTTGTCGTGTAGTTCTT
>CAZAUB010000338.1:0-3525 GCA_964488195.1 uncultured Methylobacter sp.
CCGAATGGACGACGCCGTTGCTAAGAGCCATGTTCGGCACCTTGCTGGAAGGGGCAAAATATCAGCGCCGCTCCGAAAATCACGAACGCGTCTGGTTGAGTTTGGCCGGTTTTTGTTTACGGCCCGGTTTCGGTTATCCGCTGGATGACTGGCGCGTCGAGCAGCTGTGGAAAAACTATCCGCAAGGCATCCAGTTTGTTAATGAAACCCAGAATTGGACGGAATGGTGGACGCTGTGGCGGCGGATTGCGGGCGGTCTGGATGCGACGGCGCAGGAGCGGATTTTTGCCGACATTGCAAAGTTCCTGAACCCTGCGGCGGCAAGACAACCCGGCGTCGCCAAGCAAATCAAAAATCGCGGTTACGACGACATGGTGCGGCTGGCGGCAGTTCTGGAACGTCTGCCGGTCACCAAGAAAATACAACTGGGCGAATGGCTGCTAAAACGCCTGGAAAAAGCCGGAGAGCCCAGTCAGACCTGGTGGGCCGTGGGACGTATCGGAGCAAGAATGCCGTTTCACGGTAGCAGCCATAATGTCATTCCTGCCGACATCGTCTGTTTGTGGCTAAAACAGATGTTGTTGGCGGTAGACTGGAAGAAAACCCCGCAGGCAGGTTTTGCTGCTACACTGATTGCCCGGATGAGCGGAGACAGGGCAAGGGATATTGATGAGAATGTGCGCAAACAAATCATCGAAAAACTAAAGCTGAGTAAAGCCCCTGCATCCTGGGTCGACATGGTCGAGCAGTTGAAAGAGCTGGATGAAAAAGAAGAAAAACAGATTTTTGGCGAGGCATTGCCGCCGGGATTAAAACTTATCAATGAAGCGTAGCGCTTAAAGAAGGACATCATGAAATTGGTCAGTATCGTTATTATTGCAGGGCTTATCCTGCTGTATTTTATGGATGTGGCATTTAAACTTAACCCGTTTAATGCGGAAATGTTAATACACAGCGGGTTGAGGTTTTTGACCGGCTTTCTGATCCTGGGAATCGGGGTTTTTTATGCCCATCAAATCAGGCTTAAATTTGCGCTTGCTCTGGTATTAACCTTGGCTTTGGGCGACGACATCTGGGATTACACCCGAAATGTTGACAGCTTTAACTTTGAAGTCATGTTGCATAGCCTATATATGTTGGCATGGGGTTCTTTGACAGGGTATGTGCTTATGAAACAGTGGATAGATGGGGTTTCTAAGGAGTAGCGTGGTGGGGATGAGAAAAATTGCATATCTCAAATAAAGGGCTAAAATAAGCGCTAATTTTAGTATCTTTATGGGTGCGCCTATGCAACCAATATTAGCTTCATTTTCTGCAAGTATTTCCGAATTAAAGAAAAATCCTACAGCTTTGTTAAATCAAGCTAATGGTGAGGTCGTCGCTATTTTAAATCACAATCATCCAACGGCTTATCTTGTTCCTGCTGAGGAATATGAGCAGCTTATGGAAAGATTAGAGGATTATGAGTTAGGCAAGATAGTAAAAGAAAGGCAATCAGAAAAAGCATACGCCATTGAAGTTGCGTTGGATGACTTATAAATTAAAATTTCTGCCCAGCGCAAAAAAGGAATGGGATAAACTGGATAATAGTATTAAATCCCAGTTTAAAAGTAAGTTGAGGAAATGCTTGGAAAATCCATGTGTTCCTGCTAACAAATTGCGTGATTTTGATTGCGCTTATAAAATCAAACTACGCTCAGCAGGTTATCGGTTAGTCTACGAAGTTGATAACCAAGAAATAGTTGTTTTTGTTATTGCCGTAGGCAAAAGAGAAAATAACGATGTGTATGATAAAGCAATAAATAGGAGTTAGAGGTTTCCTCATTCCCCACGCGCTGTGCCCTGCATTTGTACGGTCTGTATTTTCGGCGCATTGACGCGACTCGCGGCGCAGCGCGTGGGAACGAGACAATCGGTTTATCAATTCGAGCCTCCTATTAACAACGTTTTAATGAAAAACCATGACTGAAACGGACGTCATTATTATTGGCGCAGGCGCATCGGGTCTGATGTGCGCAATTGAGGCGGGTAAGCGCGGTCGTAAGGTGCTGGTTTTGGATCATGTCAACAAGGCAGGGAAGAAAATCCTGATGTCCGGCGGCGGTCGCTGCAATTTCACCAATTATTCCATCGAGCCGGATAACTATATCTCGCACAACCCGCATTTTTGCAAGTCGGCGCTGAGCCGCTATACCCAGTGGGATTTTCTGGCGTTAATCGGGCGGTACCAAATCCCTTTCCATGAACGGGATCACGGCCAGTTGTTTTGCAATGAAAGCGCCAAGGATATTCTGGATATGTTGTTAGCGGAATGCGATAAGGCCGGCGTGGTTGTGCAGTTGAATACCCGCATCGATTCGGTTGAACGGCTGGCTGACCGGTTCCATCTTAAAACCAGCCATGGCAATTTTATCGGTCAGTCATTAGTGGTTGCGACCGGCGGCTTGTCGATACCCAAAATGGGCGCGACGCCTCTGGGCTATAAAATTGCCCAGCAATTCGGAATTAATGTGTTGCCTACCAGTGCAGGCCTGGTTCCGTTTACCTTGCAGCCGGAAGATAAAGAAAAATTCTCGGCGTTATCGGGCATTGCCGTGCCTTGTGTGGTCAGCAATAAAACACAGAGTTTCAGTGAAAATGTATTGTTTACGCATCGCGGCTTGAGCGGCCCGGCGATTTTGCAAATTTCGTCCTATTGGCGCGCCGGAGAGGAGATTGTAATTAACTTGTTGCCGCAGGTTAATCTGGAAGACGCGCTGAAATCGAAGCGCCAGCAAAAGGTTAAAAACAAGTTAAAAACGATTCTGGAGGGCTATTTGCCCAAGCGGATGATTAGCGCTTTTCTGCCTGAGGATTTGCTGGATTTGTCGATGCAGGATGTGTCGGACAAACAGATTCAGCAGGTTGCAGATCAGCTTCATAACTGGACGATTAAACCCAACAGCACTGAAGGTTATCGCACCGCAGAAGTGACTTCCGGCGGGGTTGATTGTGATGCCGTTTCTTCCAAAACCATGGAAAGCAAGCAGGTGCCGGGGCTTTATTTTATCGGTGAAGTGCTGGATGTGACCGGTTGGCTGGGCGGCTATAATTTCCAGTGGGCATGGTCGTCAGCCTGGTGCGCTGGGCAATATTGTTGATTTAAGCGGAAAAACTTATTTTTCCACGAAAAGCACAAAAAACACGAAAATTTTCAAAGAAAGAGACACCAATCTGTCGACTGCATGGAGCAGCGTAGCGGAGTGCCGAAGACCATCACCCCAAGGGCCAATGCCGTTAAGTTAAACATTACACATGAGAAATAGTAATCGCTGGAGTGCAAGCTCTGCTTGCGTTAGCAGGCAAAGCCTGCACTCCAAATGCCGAAGGCTTTCCATTGCCCCAAGGGTGAGTGGTTAAATCAACACAATATGCTGGTTTATTTCGTGGCTTTCGTGCTTTTCGTGGATAAGCTGCGATTTTTAGCATCGACAGTTTTCATTCCCCGGTTGCAATAACCCAGAACTGTCGCTAAAGTTCTGCATC
>CAZAUB010000339.1:0-3516 GCA_964488195.1 uncultured Methylobacter sp.
CGGCTTGCCCCCGCCAGCTTTCGGTTATACCCCCATCCCTGGAGATAAAGTTTGAGTTATGCAAATTAGTGAAGCCTGGTTAAGGGAATATGTCAATCCGGCAATAAGCACAGAGCAACTGGTCGAGCAATTGACCATGGCGGGCCTTGAGGTCGATTCGGTAACGCCTGCTGCGGCGCAATTTAACGGCGTAGTCGTCGGCGAAGTTCTCGCCATGGAGCCACATCCCGATGCAGACCGCTTGAGGGTCTGCCAAGTCGCGGTAGGCGAAGCGGAACCGTTGCAAATCGTCTGCGGCGCCAGCAACGTCCGGGTCGGCTTGAGAATCCCTGCTGCATTGATCGGCGCGGTATTGCCGGGCGATTTTAAAATCAAAAAATCCAAACTCCGGGGCGTAGAATCCTCAGGCATGTTGTGCTCGGAAAAAGAGTTAGGTCTAGCCGCCGATGCTAACGGCTTAATGGAACTGGCTGCCGATGCTCCGGTAGGCGTCGATATACGCGACTACCTGTCGCTCAACGATTCCATTATCGAAGTCGATTTAACCCCCAACCGAGCCGATTGCCTGAGCGTTGAAGGTATAGCACGCGAAGTGGCGGTGCTGAATCAAATGGACTGGTCGATCACTCAAGTAGAAAAATCCGCAATAACTCATGCCGACACCCTGACTGTCTCCGTCAACGCTACCGATGCTTGCCCGCGTTATTTGGGGCGATTGCTCAAAGGTGTAAATCCTAAGGCCGAAACGCCTCTATGGATGCAGGAACGTCTGCGCCGCTCGGGCGTAAGAAGCTTGAGTGCGGTGGTCGATGTCACCAATTACGTGCTGATCGAATTAGGCCAACCGCTACACGCCTTCGATGCCGCCAAATTATTCGGCAGCATTAATGTGCGCTATGCGGAAATCGATGAAAGCGTCGCCCTGTTAAACGGCCAGACCATTAAGCTGGACAATGAAACCCTGGTTATCGCCGACGATAAACAAGCGTTGGCCTTGGCCGGCGTAATGGGCGGCAGCGAGTCTGCGGTTACAGGCGACACGCAGGATGTATTTCTGGAATGCGCGTTTTTCACCCCGCTAAGCATCGCCGGTAAAGCGCGAAACTACGGCCTGCACACCGATTCATCGCACCGCTTCGAACGCGGCGTTGACCCGACCTTGCAGGAACGCGCCATAGAACGCGCGACCCAACTGATTGTCGACATTGCAGGCGGCAGCGTCGGCGCAATCACCGAAGTGACAACGGTATCGACTCTGCCGCAACGCTCGGCCGTATTGCTCAGAAAGCAGCGTCTGGAAAAAACGCTGGGTATTGATCTGGCGAGCGAGCAAGTCGTCGATATTTTCCAACGCCTGGGTATGGCGGTGCAAACACAGCCGGATGGCTGGTCTGTGACGCCGCCGGGATGTCGTTTCGATATTGCTATTGAAGCCGATTTGATCGAGGAAATAGCGCGTATTGTCGGCTACAACAACCTGCCGAATAGCAGCCTGTTAATGCGCTCGGAGCTTGGCAAAGCCACCGAAGCGGTGCTGGATCTGGATCGCGCAAAAGATTTGCTGGTTGACCGGGGCTATCAGGAAGCGATTACCTATAGTTTTGTCGATGAAGACATACAACAAGCCATCGCCCCAGACGATGAGGTTGTCCGGTTAAAAAATCCGATTTCTGCCGATTTATCGGTGATGCGCACTACCCTTTGGTGCGGTTTGTTGAAGGCCGCGCTACACAACACCAATCGCCAGCAAAACCGGGTTCGTTTTTTTGAGACCGGCCTGCGCTTTGTTAATAACGACGGAAACATGCAGCAGCAAAAAATGTTGTCAGGCTTGGCCTTGGGTAGCGCCTATTCCGAGCAATGGGGCAGCGCAACCCGCAAAGTCGATTTCTTCGATGTTAAAGCCGATGTGCAGTCCCTATTTTCATTGACCGGTGCCGATGTGCAATTTGTCTTGGCCAAACATCCCGCATTGCATCCTGGGCAAACGGCTGAAATCTTGTCGCAACAAGGCGCCAAAATTGGCTGGCTGGGTATGTTGCATCCAACTTTGGAAAAGCAATTGGGTTTTGATACCCAGGTTTTCCTGTTTGAACTTGATCAGGATCTGTTGCTGAACAAACAAATTCCAAAGTTCAAGCCGCTGTCCAAATATCCTTCGGTACGCCGCGATTTAGCCTTGATTGTTAAGGAAGAAATAGCCGTCAGCGAGATAATAAATTGCATTAAAGGTTGTGCAGAACCAACCTTACAAGATATAGTGATATTTGATATCTATCGCGGCAAAGGCGTCGAAGAAGGCAGTAAAAGCGTTGCTTTAAGTTTAATAATACAAGATTTTTCACAAACGCTAACAGATCCTGAAATAGATGCTATATTTAGCGGACTGTTAGAAACATTGACCACAAAAATAAGTGCAAAGCTGAGGGATTAACAATGGCATTAACTAAAGCCGATTTTGCCGAAAGGCTGTTTGACGAGCTTGGCTTAAACAAGCGCGAAGCAAAAGATATGGTCGAAATATTTTTTGAAGAAATTAAAGGCTCCCTGGAACACGGCGAGCAGGTAAAAATTTCCGGCTTTGGAAAATTTGAACTGCGCGATAAAAGCAGTCGCCCCGGTAGAAACCCAAAAACAGGTGAAGAAATCCCCATAACCGCCCGCCGAGTGGTGACATTCAGATCCGGTCAAAAACTAAAAGCCAGAGTGGAAGCGTATGCTGGAGCCGAGTAATAACAATGAGTTGCCGGTCATACCGGCAAAACGCTATTTCACCATAGGTGAAGTCAGTGAATTATGCGGTGTAAAGCCTCATGTGCTTCGCTATTGGGAACAAGAGTTTACCGAGCTTAGCCCGGTAAAAAGACGCGGCAATCGTCGTTATTATCAGCGCCATGATGTGCTGATGATACGGCAAATAAGATCCTTGTTGTATGAACAAGGCTACACTATTGGCGGTGCCAGAGCTCATTTGAGCAGTGATGATGCCAAAGAAGATTCAACCCGCACCAAGCAGTTGATTCATCAAATGGTTAGCGAACTGGAAGAAATTCTGGAACTGCTTAAGTAGATTTTCCCATTTAATGCGGCTAAATGTAGTACACTAGCCGCATTGAATTATTGGGGATTGTGTTCACAATCCTTTCAGCTTTAAATTCTTTTTCAATCTGTCGGGGCGTAGCGCAGCTTGGTAGCGCACTTGTCTGGGGGACAAGGGGTCGTAGGTTCAAATCCTATCGTCCCGACCAATTGAATCAAAGGGTTATAAAACAAGGAATCCGGTAAAACCGTAAAATAGCTATTTCGGTACAACAACCGGTACAACAATTTATAACGCTTGCCAATTTTCACGCACCTCAAAACACCGGCAACCTCTGCCGAAAATTAATCCAATCGCACATGGATTAAGGTCTTTAGCCAGCACAGTCCTCAATGAACAAGGTTTTGATGCCGATGTTATTGAAGCGGCGTTAGCGCACACAGGCAAGAACGAAGTACGAAACGCTTATAATAGAA
>CAZAUB010000340.1:0-3429 GCA_964488195.1 uncultured Methylobacter sp.
TAATAACCGCACGGCTTTTAAGTTGCCTGCCCTGCAAATATACATCAATGACTATCCTCATCAGTGTTTTTGCTTCGCTTAACACCTGCGGATCGGTCAATTCCCTAGCACTTAGCGCCTGCAAAGTCTTGCCTGAAAATTGTCCGCACACGGCTTCAACCGGCCCCTGGCCTACATTGAAATCGTATTTTTTTAATGCTTCAATCGGTTTTTCATGGTCATCATATTCCAGCTGCAAGCCGTAGCCCGCACACTCCATTAGCTTAAGCTCAAACAGCCGCAGTGCCGCTTCCATGCCGGAGCCATCCGCCAGAGAAGATAGACACTCACCATAATAGCCGAACACTTCGGGATGGGGGTCGTATTTGTGCAAAAAACAAGCAACCAGTTCATTGATATAAAATCCGCAATAAAGCGCCATCCCCTTTATCTCGCTAAACGGCTGAATTATATCTCCAGGGATGGAGTGTATGCCGCGAACCGGTCGGGAACCGGTGCGGCAATCGCCAGGGATGGTGTGTATGCCGGTAGGGGCGACCGGCCGGTCGCCCCTACAAGCGCGGCGTTCGACATCGGTCAGCGTTTTTAACTCGGCCTTGCCAACATAGGAAAGGGTTAACGGGATAAAAGGTTGCAGTATCCCTGCTGTTTTAGACTTGGCTTTTCTTACGCCCTTGGCCAGCAGGGAAATCCGGCCGAAATCACGGGTTAACGCATCAACAATCAGACTGGTTTCCCGGTATTTGCGCTGCTGTAGGATAAAAGCAGGCTGCAAATAAACAGCGGATTCAGTCATTAAAGCCCAAGCTTTGCAAGGCTCGCTCACTATCCGACCAGCCTTTTTTAACTTTAACCCAAAGCTGCAAATAAACCTTCTGCCCGATCAGTTTTTCTATATCTTGCCGGGCGTCGGTGCCGACTTTTTTCAGCATCTCGCCGTCCTTGCCGATCACAATATTCTTTTGGGTCAAGCGTTCCACCCAAATGATCGCGTATATTTTGGTGATGTAGGATTTTTCTTCGTAGCGTTCAATTTCAACCGTCAGCGCATAAGGCAGTTCATCGCCTAAGCGCCGTGTCAGCTTTTCCCTGACGATTTCAGCCGCTAAAAACCGCTCGGACCGGTCGGTAACCTGATCTTCGGGATAGATCAAATCCCGTTCCGGCAAAAGTTCCATAATCAAACTTTCCAGCTGATCGAGATTGGTTCTTTTTAATGCGGAAATGGGTACCAAGTGCTTGAACGGAAAACGATGCTGGGCTTCGTTAAAGAAAGTCAAAATAGCTTCTTTGTCCGCAACCTTATCGACCTTGTTTACCGCAAGAATAACCGGCAAACCTGCCTGCTCCAGTTTTTTGAAGATAACCTCGTCATATTCATGCCAGGACAATCCGTCGATCAGCCAGACTATCACGTCGACGCCCAACAAGGTCGTATCAGCGGTTCGGTTTAAATAACGATTCAACGCCCGCTTTTCACTGTTATGCATGCCCGGCGTATCCATATAAATGGCCTGGCCTGCGTCAGTGGTGTTAATGCCGAGAATTCGATGCCGGGTTGTTTGCGGCTTGCGTGAGGTGATGCTGATTTTCTGCTTCAACAAATGATTCATCAATGTTGATTTGCCGACGTTGGGACGCCCAATCAGGGCGACGAAACCACAATTCATTTAGTGTCCTTATTTAATAATTCGAGCATAAGCTCTGCCGCCGACTGCTCGGCTTTTTTTCTGGAGTTTCCCATACCGATACAAGACTCCGCTGTTAAAGGCGTTGTACACTTAACTTTGAAAGTTTGTTCATGGGCAAGTCCGGACATGGTCATCAAGGTATAATCCGGCAACTCTATTTTTTTTGACTGCATTAACTCCTGTAATTGAGTTTTAGGATCCTTCTGCCAATTATCCAGAGACAGGCTTTTCAGCTTTTCTGCAAATAACTGCAAGATCCATTGCTGACAAGCATCCATGCCCTGATCATTGTACAACGCACCGATAATCGCTTCCACTGCATCAGACAGAATGGAATCGCGCCGAAAGCCGCCGCTTTTCAACTCCCCGGAACCCAATAGCAAATAATCGCCAAGCTGATGCTTTCTGGCCAACTCTGCCAGCGAACCTTGATTGACCAAACTCGCTCTTAACCGGCTTAAGACGCCTTCACAGGCACCGGGAAATAACTCATATAACTTATGGGCGACAACAAAACCCAAAATTGAATCACCCAAAAACTCCAACCGTTCATTATTGTTCGAACTTGCGCTGCGATGCGTTAAAGCCGTGGTGAAAAGCTGAGGATCATTAAACGTCAGGCCCAGCTTTTTACACAACACTTCAGGCTTTTTTATCACTCCTGACCGGCCTCGACAGTATCATGAAACTCGGCCAATAAACTCAGGTTACCGACCAATTTCACGACGGTCTCATACTCGATGTCCACTTTCACATAATTGCCATGCTTAACGACTGTAATATCTTCATTTTTGACATCATAGACATAATTGATGCTAAAGCGCTTGCCTAAGCTGTCCCTGATCTCAGCTTCACTTTTCGTTGCCAGCTCAGGGGTTTGTTTTAACGCCTTTAGGGCGCTCGATACCTTGCCGTGATCCGAATAAATCGGAATTATCTTAAGTGTCAATAAGACAAAAAACCCGATCAGCCCCAGAATAAAAATAATCGAAATCAGGGTTAAACCTTGCTGCCGTTTAGATGATAAGTTCATTTTTTCTCCAAATTTTTATTATAAAAGCTTAAGTATAGTGCAGTTTATTTCAACACCGTGCCAATACGGCCAATATCCACGCCTTTATACTTCCAGTCCCAGCTCATCCAGATAAAAAAGGCCTGTCCAACCAGGTTTTCTTCAGGAACCGTGCCCCAGTAACGGCTATCATTACTGTTATCGCGGTTATCGCCCATCACAAAATAACTCCCTTGCGGCACCACATAAACGCCTTCAGCTGAAAGCGAGCCATTCCTGATCAGAATACTGTGCTCAACGCCGGTCAAATCTTCTAATAGATGTTCATTTCCGGTCATATCCTCGCCTTGACCGACGCCCTGATAGCGCCCCAATGAAACCTGATTGATGGCTACGCCATTGATATGCAGTTTTTTATCGTAATAAGCAACCCGGTCGCCCGGCAAGCCAATCACACGCTTGATATAATCGACAGTCGGGTCTTTAGGATAACGAAAAACGACGATATCCCCGCGCTTGGGTTCATTCCGTTCAATGATTTTTTTATTTAAAACCGGCAAGCGTATTCCGTAGGAAAATTTATTAACCAGGATAAAATCGCCTATCAGTAAAGTCGGCATCATTGATGCTGATGGTATGCGAAAAGGCTCGGCTATGAACGAGCGTAGCAATAACACAATCAGCACAACCGGAAAAAAAGAACGCGCATACTCGACCAGTATGGGT
>CAZAUB010000341.1:0-3429 GCA_964488195.1 uncultured Methylobacter sp.
TAACCCTGAGCTAGCTTTTTATGCTGGAATTTATCCAATTATTAAAACAACGTTATCAGTCGGTTTTGGCTCAACAAGGTAATGAGACTGTCAAAACAAGCTATCAACAGCGGATCGATCAGCTTATTTTGGCTGAAGCCTTCATCCGCAAGGGCCAGCTGATTGATGCGTCGCAGCAGCCGTTATTGCACATGGCGGTGGTGGGGCCGACTCAGGCCGGAAAAAGTTCATTAACCAACGTGTTATTAAACAGTAGCGCCGCCGGAGTTAGTCCATTGGCGGGTTACACCATTCATCCCCAGGGCTTTTGCAACGGCGTCAGTGTTGCGGACTGCGCCGGTCTGCAACGATATTTCGGTCGCTTCCAGCAGTTGCAGCAAACGCAGCTTAGCAAAGACCGGCACGATTGCTATTCGCTAACGCAAAACACCACCGATTCAGGGCTCTTGCCGCATGGCGTTTTGTGGGACACACCCGATTTCGATTCGATAGACTCAGCCACTTATCGGGAAGGCGTCATCAGGGCGATTGCGCTGGCGGATATGGTTATCCTGGTGGTCAGCAAGGAAAAATACGCGGATCAATCGGTCTGGGACATCATGTCCGCCATTGAAGAGCTGCATCAGCCGACCATTATTTGCCTGAATAAGCTGGTTGAAGGCTCGGAATCGGTCATTATCCAGTCCTTAAAAGAAAAGTGGCGGCAAGGTCGAACCGATGAATTTCCCGAGGTCGTTTCGCTGTATTACCAAAAACCGGGAGGGCTGCCGAGTTGGCCTGAATCCAGGCAACAGCTGCTTAAGCAACTGGCGAATAAAGTAAAGTATGACAAACACGCCCGTTTTGAACAGGAGTTATTGAAAAGACACTGGCAAACTTGGCTGGATCCGGTTTTTGCCGAACATCAGGCGCTAAATGATTGGGTTGAATTGGTCGATTTGATAATCAAGCAGGCGATGGAAAGTTACCAGCGCGATTACCTGAATCATCCGCATCATTATGAAACCTTTCAGCTCGCCATGACCGAATTGCTGAATTTAATGGAAATACCCGGATTAGCCCGTATCCTGGCAGGCACCCGCAAAATATTGACTTGGCCGGTCAGGCAGATCATGAAACTGGGACGCAAAAGACTGCACATTGCAGACAGCAGTTACGAAATAGCCCTGTTAAATCAAATAGCCGAACATACGCTGATTCAACTGTCCGACAAACTGCTGGATAGAGCAGAGCTAGGCCAACAGGGCCAGTGGTGGCGGCAGATCAACAGCGTGTTACGCAGCCGGCGGCAGGACGTGTTGCAGGGTTTCGAGCGGGCGGCAAAAGATTACCACCTGTCGTTCCAGCAAGATGTAGACAGCGCCGCGCATCGTTTGTATTACAAGCTACAAGAACAGCCGATGGTTTTAAACGGTTTGCGGGCGACCCGAGCCATTGCCGATGCCGCCGTTATTGCGTTGACCTTGCAAATGGGCGGCATCGGGCTGCATGACTTGGTCATTGCCCCGGCGATGCTGACACTGACTTCGTTGTTGGCTGAAAGTGCGGTCGGCAGCCATATGCACAAAGTGGAAGCCGAGTTAAAACAAAATCAATTCAATACCGTAAAACAGTCGTTATTTATTGAAAGCATGCGCAAAAAACTCTTGCAGTTGCCTGAGCAATTATCGATGACGACTCATTTTAATATATCCCCTGACCAGCTGCGTGCGGCAGAGCTTCAACTCACAGAAAAGCGCCATGGCTTACGATTACTCTAGTTTGGTAGACACAACAAAACGCTGGGCCAAGCAGGCGCTGGCAGCAGACTGGATTAATACCGACGCCGCGCAGCAGTTAAGCGATGTTGATGCCAGATCGCCCGACACCTTGTTCAACCATGACGGCTCCAGGCCGCTGATTGTCGCGTTCATGGGCGGCACCGGCGTGGGCAAGAGTTCCTTGCTCAATCGTCTGGCGGGCAAAGCTATCGCCAGAGCCGGAGTCGAGCGCCCCACTTCGCGGGAAGTCACCTTATATCATCACCATAGTGTCGCAATAAAGCATTTGCCCGAACACTTGCCGCTGGCGCAAATCAAAACCGCCGAGCATGACAATAAGTCCAGGAAAAATGTTATCTGGATTGATATGCCCGATTTTGACAGCACCGAGCAAAGCAACAAACACCAAGTGTTGGAATGGTTGCCGCATATCGATGTGCTGATCTATGTGGTCAGTCCCGAACGCTATCGGGATGAAAAAGCCTGGCGCTTGCTGCTTGCAGAAGGCGGCAGACACGCATGGCTGTTTGTCCTGAACCAATGGGACAGAGGCCAGACAGAGCAGTATGAAGATTTTAAGCAGCAACTGCATAAAGCGGGATTTGCCGAGCCGATTATCTTCAAAACCGCCTGTGCCGAAGGCCTGCAAGCCGATGAGTTTGCCGCATTGGAATCAACTATCGCATCGTTGGCGACCGAGCATATCGTTAAGCAGCTGGAACAAAGAAGCTCTCAGGTTAAAAAAGACGAGTTAAAGCAAAACCTGCAAAATACCAGCGGATTATTGGGTTCCGCATCGGTTTTTCAACAATTACCGACATTATGGCAACAGCAATGGCAGCGCACAGCTCAAGTTTTGCAACAGGGTTTTGCATGGCCTATCCAGCAGTTGGCGCGTCACTATGCCGACCACGCGGCCGATTTATTAAGCAATCCCTCAGCCGGCAAATATGCAACAAGCGGCGCAAAATTAAACTTATGGGATGACTGGGCCGAAGCCCGTTTTGACGATGCGCTGGATGAATTTGTCAGCAATGCCGACCAGCTTAGCATTCCGGTAAGTCCGCTTAAAAAGCAGTTGTCCGCGCTACGCGAAAAAGCCCCAAAAATCATCCAAATGCAAAGTGAACTGGCTGCCAGACAGGCCTTGGCAAATCCCGGCAATGCCGTGCATCGCGCCTTTTTAAAGTTGATGCGCTTGTGCGAAATCATCCTGCCGCTTGCAGCCATTTGCTGGGTCGCCTATCAGGTTTTTATCGGCTATTACACCAGCAACATGACCAACATAGATTATTTGGGCGTAGACTTTGCGGTACATAGCAGTTTGTTAATCGCCATCACCTGGCTAACTCCTTTTTTTATCCTGAAAAAATTAAAGCCTTCGTTGGAAAAAAGCGCCTTAAGGGGACTAAACAAAGGCTTAAGCAACGCGATCAACATGATCGATGGCGAAGTGTTGGGTGTGATAGAAAACATCAGTCATCAACATTCCGAGCAGGTAAAACAGCTAGCCGGGATTATTGAGCTTTGCAGTATTGCCGATGCAGGCCAACAACCATCAATAGACAGTAACAGTCCCTTGGCCCGGATGCTTATTGATTAACGCAGATGCCTTGGATGGCAACGCCTGTACTCGCAGACTTTTTTTAGTCACATGAATTTTTTTATC
>CAZAUB010000342.1:0-3428 GCA_964488195.1 uncultured Methylobacter sp.
CACCGATAATCACAACCGAGATAAAATTGGTCATGAAGCTTTTGTTCAATAGTTTTTTCATCGTTTCTTAATAAATAAATCAGTAATAGTGCCTTCGATCATTTCAGCTGAAAAGCCCAGGGTTTCTGCCAGCGTCGGATGCGCGTGTACCGTTAATGCCAAATCTTCAATACCGGCGCCCATCTCTAAAGCCAAAACTGCTTCTGCAATCAATTCCCCGGCATTGGTGCCGACGATGCCAGCGCCGAGAATACGGCCGGTTTGTTTGTCGCTAAGCAATTTGGTCACGCCTTCTTTGCGACCAATGCTTAATGACCGCCCGCTTGCCGCCCACGGGAAAGCGGCTTTTTCATAAGCGATGCCTTGCGCTTTGGCGGCATTTTCAGTCAGGCCCATCCAGGCGATTTCAGGATCGGTATAAGCGACCGAAGGAATGGTTAAAGCCCGCCACTCGGTCGACATTCCGGCACAAACTTCAGCCGCTATTTTGCCTTCATGCGTGGCTTTATGCGCCAACATCGGGTTGCCCACCACATCGCCGATCGCAAAGATATGTTTCACGTTGCTGCGCTGTTGTTTATCGACGCTGATAAATCCGCGTTCATCGACATTAACCCCGGCTTTGTCGGCATCGATTAAATGGCCATTGGGCCGTCTGCCCACTGCAACCAGCACCTTATCGAATACCTCGGTTTCGGGCGCGTCTTTGCCTAGTAAGCTGACTTTCAAGCCTTCCGGCAATGCTTCAATATTTTTCACCTGAGTTTCCAGGAAAATATTCTCATATTGCTTTTTGATCCGTTGCATTAAGGGTCTTACCAGATCCTTGTCGCAACCGGGGATAATCTGATCCTGCATTTCAACCACGGTGATCTTGCTGCCCAGCGCATTATAAACGGTCGCCATTTCCAGGCCTATGATGCCGCCGCCGATAATCAACAGTTTTTTCGGAATATTCTCAAGATTGAGCGCATCTGTGGAGTCCATCAATCGAGGATCGTCATTCGGAAATGACGGTATTTTTACCGGCTGGGAGCCAACCGCGATAATGGCCTGTTCAAATTCAATGGCCTGGGTATCGTCACCATTTTCAACCAACACTTGCGTGTCGGAAACAAATCGCCCGATGCCTTTAACAACCGTTACATTGCGCTGCTTTGCCAGCGCCGCCAAGCCCGCAGTTAACTGGGAACTGATGCTGTCTTTCCAGTCGCGCAGTTTTTTCAGATCGATGCCAGGTTCGGCAAAACTGATCCCGGCAGCATTGATTTCTGTGGCCTCATTGAGCACCGCAGCCACATGCAACAGGGTTTTTGAAGGAATACAGCCGACATTTAAACAAACCCCACCCAAAACCGGATAACGCTCAACCAACGTGACTTGTTTACCTAAATCGGCCGCACGAAATGCCGCCGTGTAACCTCCAGGGCCACCGCCCAGCACCAGAACTTCTGTTTTCAATTGCACACCTTCAATTAGAGTGATGAGAGTTTTTCTAACTCAGTTTTTTGACACTGATGAATTTGTTTTCAGGCGTTAATTCCATTTCAAAATAACCGTTGATGCCTTGCTTGGTCAAAAAAGGCTGAATCCTGCCCGCCGGAAAAGCGACTCTTCTGCCGTCATCGGCAACAACCGAAACATTTTTGACCGCACCTTGGTAAACCTTAAGGTATTGGTCGTAGGATAGATCTATCGCAAAGCGGATGTATTGATGTTGAGTCATGATAAAAAAGCCGGACATGAACTGTCCGGCATAGCTTGATTTAACGGCTGTTTTGTAACGCGGCAATGCGCTCTTCCAATGGCGGATGGCTCATGAACAGCTTGCTCACGCCACCGCCGTTAATGCCGAAAGCCGCCAATTGTCCCGGCAGATCTTCCGCTTCGTGTCCGCGCTGCAAGGCACGTAGAGCGCCGATCATTTTTTCGCGTCCGGCCAGATTTGCGCCACCGGCATCTGCCTTAAATTCACGATAACGGGAGAACCACATCACCAGCATTGAAGCCAGAATTCCCAACACAACTTGAGCCGCCATTTGGGTGATGTAATAGGCCGGGCCGTAACCGCGTTCGGTTTTAAACACAACCCGGTCGACAAGATGACCGATGATGGTGGCAAAAAAGTAAACAAAGGTGTTTACCACGCCCTGCATTAAGGCCATCGTTACCATATCGCCGTTGGCGACATGGCTGATTTCATGGCCGACAACCGCTTCCACTTCATCGGCTTTCATGTTTTGCAGCAAACCGGTGCTGACCGCTACTAACGCATTGTTTTTACTCATGCCGGTAGCGAAAGCATTGGCATCAGGAGTTTGGAATATGCCGACTTCCGGCATGCCGATACCCGCCTGCTTAGCTTGTCTAGCCACGATGTCGATCAGCCATTGCTCGGTTTGATTTTGGGGCTGTTCAATAACGTGTACGCCCATCGCCCTTTTTGCCGACCATTTAGACATGGCCAGAGAAATAACGGAGCCGGTCATGCCGATCACTGCCGACATGACTAAAAGAGCATTCAGATTAAGGTCGATGCCTTGAGCGTCCAGAGTGCCGCTTAAGCCTAAAACATTGAAAATAATACTGACCACAACCAATATGGCCGCATTGGTTGCAAGAAAAAGAAAAATACGCATCATAGTGTGAGCCTTTTGATAAGTTAAGGTTTAATCAATATGGGGGTTGAATAACACATTCCAAGCCTCCTAACAGTGCTAATATAGCTTAAGTTAATTGATGGAGGGTATTCTCATGTCTATTATAAAAGTAATATTGTTTGTTTTGTTTTTAATTAGCCCTTGCTTGGCCTTTGCAGAACCAACCAGTCATCAGGGCATTCTAAAGCAACTGCATGTGCCACTAGGGTTCACCTTGTCTGTTTTTGCCGATAACCTGCCCAATGCCCGCAGTTTGGCCTTGGGTGATAACGGCGTGGTGTTTGTCAGCACAGGATCTGAAGGTGCGGTTTATGCCGTACAAGACAGCAATAGCGACGGCGTAACAGATAAGCGTTATGTGATCGCCGGCGGTTTATATCTGCCCAACGGCGTTGCTTACAAAAACGATTCGCTGTACGTGGCGGAAGTTAATCGCATTATTCGTTTCGACCATATCACCCAGCAATTGGCTAATCCGCCTAAACCCGTTGTAGTTTATGATCAATTCCCATCAGACCAGCATCACGGCTGGAAATATCTGCGTTTGGGCCCCGATAATAAGCTGTACACTTCAGTCGGAGCGCCGTGCAATATTTGTGAGCCTGAAAAACCGATCTATTCCTCGCTGGTCAGGTTAAATGCCGATGGTAGCGGCTTTGAAATGCTTGCCAGAGGCGTCAGAAGTTCGGTCGGATTTGACTGGCAACCGGAAACCGGTGCCTTGTTTTTTAACGAAAATGGCCGCGATTATTTGGGCGATGACCTGCC
>CAZAUB010000343.1:0-3421 GCA_964488195.1 uncultured Methylobacter sp.
TTATATGAACCCTATGGGATTTATTTATTCTGAAATTTACGCTGAATAGTTACCATTTTTTTTTGTATTCTTCCGCTATGTCCTTTATGGCTTGACTTTGTTTTTTATCTTCTGGAAAGAAAATATACGGGTTTGTAACTTGACTACCGTATCGTGCAAGTCTTTTTTCCACTATATCTGCAACGAATTTTGGATACCGCTCTTTTACGGAACCTGTATGTACGGAAGTAAAGTTGATAGAAGAAAAATCATGGGGGGCTTCAATCTTTACCCCTGACGTTGTTCTATAAGTTTTGTAATTGAGTTGAGTAGAAATTTTTAGAGAAACAGCCCCCGTTGTTCGATAAGAAACCCATGTATTGAGTATTTGGGTTTGCTGTTCTGTCAGGTTATCCGCATCATCCAGAAGAAAATAAACAGGCGCATTTGGAATAATCTTAGACACTGATAATGCCTGCACTACTGGCAATAGCACATCTTGAAAACCTAAAAGCACTCCTTGATACGGTTCAGATGCGCCTGGAAAAGAACGACGCTTAATATATTGAACACTGTTGCTATGTATTGCATCAATCAAATCAATGACAAACTTTAAAATGCTTGGAGCAGTTTCAAACTCCTTTGCAGTAACTGAGGGAAGTTCCCTATCCCATCCCGCATATTTCAATTTGATGAAAAGGGTTTCTGTCACAACCGTACGTAGGTCACCTAAAGACTTCAAATCGAGATGCTTGGCACAATGAGCCTCGACAGTTGAAAATAATGTGCTTAATACCTTTGTTGTTAGCACATGCTCTGAGAGGATTGTACCGCTAGTTTCCTCTTCAAGACGTGCGTATTCGGGAGCATTTAGTTCTGTCGCTTTGATTGAGAGATAGACCCCGAAATAGGGCAGCTCAAAAAGCTTACATTGCCGCGATAGCATTTGACTATCTGGAGACATCATTCGTAGCATCATGCTTTTTCCACTACCGCGATGACCATCCAAAAATTGATGCCCGCCATCTTGTAGATTTTGAAACTCAGGGTACGGAACAAAAAGATTAACAAGTTCCTCTGCTGAAAGATTTTCAGGAGTTTTGACTGCGAAAGGATTAGCACCAATCTCTGACTGTTGAACTGTCATTTAGACTCCGTTTTGCATTGCTTGGATAGCCGTTTATAAAACGAGGGTCCACAAAAATCCTTCAATTCCTTTTTGAGGTATCCGGGTTTTTCGTCAGGATAGCCTGAATCACAAAGTTCTGGTACGGCAATTGACTGGATTATATCGAAATTTTTGTTAATTATTTCAATCGTTGCTCTGATGGAATCAATTGTGTATATCTCGCGAGAAAAGCGGTTGCAATACCTCCTTTCTTTATCCATTTTTTCAAGTCTTTCCAATATCTCATCAATCAAATAAGTTTCAGTTTTTTTACCTGTAGTAGCACAACCCCAAGGGTGAGAAATATCGTCAATTTTAACTTTGTACTTCAATGTCAAACGGCGGTCTTTGTGCGAAACCGCGCATGAGGAAATTGCTGCGGCATATCTATGGAAAACTTCACTGTGCTTGGGAATTGAGCCGTGCGCCAAAAGGTAGTTGGCTGCTCTGCCTCTACTCTCACAAATCTCATCAGCAAAACGGACAATCGAGGCAATTAATCGCGGCCGTATAAAATGTTTTCCCAAAGGTTCGGATTCCGTGAGTTCACTGATTGTGTCCTTACTGCCGGTAGTTGTCTTGCCCCCATGTGCCTGAGCGATCAGAGCAATTACCTTTTTCTCTGAGTCATCATCACCTGATGCAGCGCCGCAATTTCTGAGGACAGAAAAACACTTTTTTTCGTGATCTTCTCGTCCATGAATATTTCCAGCGTCATGGATTCTAATCGCAACCAATAATATGTATAACTCATAAGGCTCTAAGGCCACTTTTTTGTTTCCTTTTTCAATCCCTAGAAGGCTACCAGCGTAGTGGACAACTTCGTCAAAATGCTCTGCGTTATGGGCAGTGTAGAAACCTGGAGTAGCCGAATTTGCAGCTAGTCCCGCATCAATATCTTTATAAATATTCGCGCGAAGGTGATTGAGCAATCCTTTATACAATGTTGCGTAATCGACAACTTGTCGAGGAAACTTCGATTTATCAGTAGCTTTTCGGACAAACACTTTTTCTAACGGCAGTAAATCCATTTTATATACGCTTATTTGTTGATGATTAGATCAAATACAGCTTTTGCCAGGAGTGGTGGCACTGCATTGCCGACCTGCTGCTGCTGGAAGCCGATTGAACCAGAAAATCTAAAACTGTCCGGAAAGGACTGAAGCCGTGCGGCTTCACGCACAGATAATCCACGGCTTTTCCATGGATGAATCAACATATTCTTTCGGAAGTTACCGATAACAACAGATGGCTCATCTTCCTTCAAACGACGATAAATCCCAGTGTGGCAACGAGACACGTCAGCATAGTTCGTCATAAGATGCTTAGGGATGTCTTCCCAGTTGCCGCCTTGAGGAATATGGCTGTATCTTTCAATGATATGCGGTGCATTGGCTGTCACAAGGTTGTTGTAACATTTTCTTAGTCCGCCACGTAAGGCTTTTGAATAGTTTGTACGCGCAGGTGTCGCATACGCTTTTTCATCAGGGCAATCACCATTATCAAGCTCAGGTAAATCTTTGAGTGCTTGGGCCACAGTAACATGGTTTTTGACTGTTGGTGTAGGCGCTAAAACTTCTATTCCATGCAAAGAGGCCATGATAAAAAGCCGATTCCGCTTTTGAGGCACGCCATAATCAGCCGAACTCAAAATGAAGCGGCTTGTAGTATACCCAGCTTCTTTGAATCCAGTTAAAACAGCATCCAAAAAAAAGCCCTTTTCTGTCTCAAGTAGGCCTTTTACATTTTCAAACACAACCCAATCCGGTTTTACTTCGTTAACCAACCGCAGGTATTCGAGATAAAGCCAGTTATTCTTGTTTTCTGCATCGCGATTTTTTTGGTTAGATGTGGAAAATCCTTGGCATGGCGGGCCACCAAAAATAACAACTGGCACATTCCGATCAAGAGAGGCAAAATCAGAACCTTTGATTTTCCGAATGTCAGAATTAAAGAGGTGGGTTTGCTTGTGATTTAGCGCAAAAGTGTCGGCAGCAAATCGATCAGCTTCAACTGCATAGCGGATGTCTACACCACTTTCAGCAGCACCAATGGACATTCCTCCTGCTCCAGAAAATAAGTCGATTCCCTGCATAGAACTGGTCATTTTTTTGAAAAAACATTAAAACAAAGGTGGGCGCAACGTAACGTATAAAGTCAGAATACGCAACGTATATTTCTACAGGTATTGGGTTGTAGTCTTGTAGGCCGGGTATGTTGTTTATGCCCGGCTCCTTATTGTCAGTAGTGAATAACGATGTTCAGTCGCGTTTA
>CAZAUB010000344.1:0-3413 GCA_964488195.1 uncultured Methylobacter sp.
TCCCTGCCTGTGCCCCTGCGGGCGCTTTGCGTGTTAATCCGCTCCCGGCGGATTGATCATCACGGACTATCCCTGCCCGTTCCCCTTTGGGCGCTTCGCGTACCAATCCGTTTCTGGCGGACTGGTCATTGGGATGAGTCTCGGAAGTTTTTTCGTTGGCTGTCGGCTGTGTGGTCAGCGAAACAGGGGATGAGTCGCTCCAGACGATTAGTAGCTCCCTGTTCCGGTCTAGCATGGCTTTGGGGGTGGCGGTAATGTTGACGAATGGTTTGTTGGTAATCGGGGTGAAATCATCGACAACGCCAACCGGATAACCCGATGGAAAAGTACCGCCTAAGCCCGATGTAATCAGCAGGTCGCCGGGGCGAATATCCGCATTATTAGGTAAAAAAGGCAAGTTAAGCCGGTTCAGCTGGCCGCTGCCTACCGCAATGGTTAAGAGGCCGTTACGATTGACCTGTACGGGGATGGCATGATTCGGGTCGGTAATTAACATGATTTCGGAACTGAACGGCAAGGCACGAAAAACCTGCCCGACCACACCGTTCGCATCCAGTACCGGTTGTTGCGGGTGGACACCGAACCGCGTACCTTTGTTGACCACCACTATATTTTCGTAGGGTGCCATATTGATCGACAATAATTCTGCGATCAGCAGTTGTTCGCCGAGTTTGAACGAGTTTTCTAATAACGCACGCAGACGAATATTTTCTTTTTCCAGAGAATCAAATTTAAGCAGTCGGGTTTTGTCGATGAATTGTTCTTCGCGTAATTGGGTGTTTTCTTTTTTTAAGGTCGAATAGGAACTAACGGCATTGGCCGTTTGTTCGATCAGCACTGTCGGTAAATCGACCAGATATTTTAACGGATCGACAAGGACGGACAACGTGGCTCGAAGCGAGTCCAATTTATGGCTACTGTGTTCAGTTATCAGTAAAGCAACTGAGGCAATGATTGCCACAAGCAGGCGGGTGTTGATGGAAGGGCCGGTAGCAAATAAAAGTTTTATAGCGGGATGCCTCTTTATCCGGTTAAAAAATGATGGGGATGCGTAGGTCGGGCTAGTGTAGCGTAACCCGACAAACCAATGCCGCACCCGTTGGGTTACGGCGCAAAAAGACGCGCCTCGGCAATTGCTCCTGCATTGCTCTGCCTCCTGCATCCATGCAGTCGTAACCCAACCTACGGTCTTGTTGCTGCTTAAATAAACACTTTAAAGGATGCGCAGGATTATGCTTGATTACTCTAGCGAAAAAGTCGAGACTCCTTTTTTATCCAGCATCTCCAGAACCATGCCGCCGCCCCTGGCGACGCAGGTTAGCGGGTCGTCAGCGATATAGACCGGCAGGCCTGTTTCCTCGGCTATCAGTCGGTCTATATCTTTCAATAATGCACCGCCGCCGGTTAAGAATATGCCACGGGTTGCCACATCCGAACCGAGTTCAGGTGGAGTTTGCTCCAAGGCCAATTTTACTGCGCCGACAATGCCGGATAGCGGTTCTTGCAGGGCTTCCAGAATTTCATTGCTGTTCAAGGAAAAGCTGCGTGGCACACCTTCTGCCAGATTGCGGCCTTTAACTTCTATTTCCCTGACTACGCTGCCGGGGTAAGCTGTGCCGATTTCATGTTTTATTCTTTCTGCGGTCGCCTCACCAATCAAGGTGCCGTAGTTTCTGCGTACATAATTGATGATGGCTTCGTCAAAGCGATCACCGCCGATACGGACAGACGAGGAATAGACGATACCGTTTATTGAGATGACGGCCACTTCAGAGGTGCCGCCGCCAATGTCCAAAACCATCGAGCCGCACGCCTCTTCGACAGGCAAGCCTGCACCAATAGCTGCCGACATGGGTTCTTCAATCAAATAAACCTCGCGCGCACCAGCCATTGCCGCAGACTCCCGAATGGCGCGACGTTCAACCTGTGTTGAGCCGCAAGGTACACAGATTAAAATCCGTGGGCTGGGGCGCAGCAGCTTGCTTTGGTGGACTTTTTCGATAAAAAATCGCAGCATCCGCTCGGTGACGGCAAAATCGGCGATTACTCCGTCCTTTAGTGGGCGGATTGCGGTAATATTGCCTGGTGTGCGCCCCAGCATGCGTTTTGCATCAAGACCGACAGCGGCAATCGTTTTAGCGCCACGGACTCTGTCTTCTTTGATAGCAACAACCGACGGTTCATTAAGCACAATTCCCTGTCCGGGAATGTAGATCAATGTATTGGCGGTTCCTAAGTCAATAGCGAGATCGTTGGAGAAAAGGCCGCGAATTCTTTTGAACATTTTTAGTTGTACCTTCATGGGGAATAGTTGTGTATTACTTTATCAATCAAGCGGGTGTTTGAGCAAGATATAAAGTATTATAAACGTAATAATCTATAGAATCTCTGAAATTTTTATTGGGAGTTAATCGTGTCTTTAACGGCGGATGATGTGAAGAAAATAGCGCATTTAGCGCGATTGGGAATCGAGGCGCAAGATGTTGTCTCTTACGCAAAAGATTTGTCCGGGATGCTGGATTTGATGACGCGGATGGGTGATCTTGACGCCGATGGTGTCGAGCCTATGGCTCACCCGATGGATCAGGTACAAAGATTGCGGGCTGATGTAGTCACCGAGCAGGACAACCGCGAAAAATTCCAGGCTATCGCGCCACAAGTAGAAGCAGGGCTTTATCTAGTGCCCAAAGTAATTGAATAAAGGAAAAAGTAACAGCTATGCATAACAAAACAATTACGGAATTAGCCAAGGGTCTGCGTTCCGGCGAGTTTTCAAGCGTGGAATTGACTTTGGCCTTTTTAGGCAGAATTAAACAACACAGCTCACTTAATGCTTATATCACCGTCACCGAAGATCTGGCCTTGCAGGAAGCCAAAGCAGCCGACGCCAGGTTGGCAAAGGGCAATGCGGAACTGTTAACCGGCATCCCGATTGCGCAAAAAGACATTTTTTGTACCGAGGGCGTTAAAACAAGCTGCGGTTCAAAAATGCTGGATAATTTTATTGCACCCTACAATGCAACGGTGGTGGATAAATTCAATAACGCCGGTGCGGTGATGCTGGGTAAACTCAACATGGACGAGTTTGCGATGGGTTCATCTAATGAAACCAGTTATTACGGCGCAGTCAAAAATCCCTGGGATATTAATACCGTTCCCGGCGGATCTTCCGGCGGTTCGGCGGCGGCCGTTGCAGCAAGGCTTGCCGTCTGCGCAACAGGCACCGATACCGGCGGCTCGATACGCCAACCCGCCGCCCTTTGCGGCATTACCGGATTAAAACCCACCTATGGTCGGGTGTCCCGTTACGGCATGATTGCTTATGCCTCCAGCCTGGATCAAGGCGGGCCGATGACCCGCAGTGCCGAAGATGCGGCGATCATGTTGCAAACCATGGCCGGTTTTGATGACAA
>CAZAUB010000345.1:0-3379 GCA_964488195.1 uncultured Methylobacter sp.
ACGCGCTTAAACGAAACAGACCTGAGGGCACAAAGTGGTAGGGTTGTGCGCATACAATCGACAAGGTGATCAGGAATTCTTCTCGATACTGGAGTGACACAGTTATGAAAATTGATTATCTGGAAGTTCGCTCTCGTTTTAAGAATCTTGAAAATGTGCGCATTGATTTTGATGACGACAGCCTTATGACTGTTATTGTCGGGCGTAATGGATCAGGTAAATCGACTGCGCTCTATTATAAATCCGGTCCCACAATTCCCTGGAAACTCGCACAAGACGCATCAAAGCCAAGCTCGTGTGCTGTGGGTATAGCTTTCTATCGCAGTCGCGATTATCAAACATTAAATACCAGTTTGGCACAGATATTTGATGAACTTGGTAACGGATTGATTCTAAGAGGAACGCCGGTAGACATCAATAAAGATGATCGAATTCCACGTTTGTCATCGCAGCAGGCCTATGACTTGTTAACAGCCGCTTTGAATGAATATCGAATTGCCCTAAGTAATTTTCCTGCAAGAGTCGTTATTCATAAATCAGCAAATTTCTCAGACGAGGAAATTGACGGTCTTACTCAGGCGGCAAGAGACATGAGAATCTATATTGTTGATTTTGTTACGGTCATGGATTCAAAGCTAAGGTTGTTCAGAGATGGAAAATATCCACCGTTTCGAGGCACCTTCGTGCAACTTGATGAAAATCGACATCTCCTTTATTCACGAGGCTCTGTCTGGTATTACCAAACCTATCCCGGCCTTTATGTACCTCAGCCATTGGAACTGCGTATAGTAAGGTCTGAAGAGTCCCCCAGCTTTATCGCGAAAGAGATTCTCGGATTGACAAAGATGAACTGGAATAATACGCAGTTTGATGGCAAATATCCGGTAACACTCAGCTGTGCTCGTAGAGTAGGTCAGATTATGAAATATTTAACAGAGCATGATCAGCCACAAATACGATACGGGTACTATATGTAAAATGTAGTATCTATGTTAATGGCATTTTAAAGGCTGCCTTTTTACTGCTATTCAGAGCTGTAATTTTGCCAACTTACAGTATCGAAATTGACCAAGAAAATTTATAACTCATTTCAAAATCCTGTTTAAATTACTAAACACAGTGGGGTTCTGTTAATGGCTCCGAGCCATCAGCCCTTGTTGATGGTAATAATCTGCTTCAAGGTATGCACCACCTCAACCAGATCGTCCTGATTTTGCAGGACCCTGGAAAGTTTTGCACGCTTTTTAACACTCGAAAAAACTGCCGCTCATGCCGAATCAAAGAAAATTGATCCATTCGTTCTGATCAATGCACGTCTCTACCCGGATAACCGATACCGCCACTCAGGACACCCGCACTATCATCGCCACCACCAACCGCTTGCTGACGGAAATATTTAAAACAGGCTACGGTTACCAAAAATGCGGTGTGCAACTGAGTGACATTAAGTCGGAATCATCACCTGGCCAGTTTGAATTGTTTGATTTTGTCGACAATGGCTTACCCACGGAAAACCGCCCGTTGATGAAAATTGTCGATCAGATCAATCGGCGCTTTCCGAAAGCCATTTCAATTGCGGCAACCGGTTTTGACAAGTCTTGGAAGCCAAAAGCAGATCGAGTTTCTCAGCGTTATACGACTGATTGGCGGGAATTGGTATGGGTTAAATAAAAAAGGCCGGAATCAACCGGCCTTTTTGTCAATGATGAAGATTAGTGCATTAGCTCCAGTGCTTTTTCAGCAGCTTTGTGTTTAGCTTTGCTCTTGAGAGCCTTAGTGGATTTAGACGCACTATCAACCTTTCCTTTCAGATTTTCAGCTGCTTCGCTGCCTGTTTTTACTGTTTCTCCGGCTTTTTTTGCCTCTACAGGCACAGCTTCAGTGGCTTTTTCCTTTACTGCTTCTTTCGCCTGATCTTGAAGCGCATCGGGAGCGAGTTCTGCGCCTTCTTTTAAAGATTTAGCCTTGTCCAATGTTGAGCTTGCCGCCTCTACCTTTTCAGCGGCTTGTGGTGCTACTTCGGTAGCTTTATCTTTTACTGCTTGTTTTGCCACACCTTCAACCAAACTTTGCTCGGCCAACACTGAGCTGGAGGCAACTAACATTAAACTGAATAAAATCGCTGTGTTTTTCATGGTGACATCCTTGGGTGGTAGTGATTGAGGCTATAGAATAAAACCGCCAACCTTAATGATGCATTAACAGCTAATTTTTTAATTCCGGAGAATGGGCAATAATAACTATATTGTGGGGTTTGATTCATACTAAACCTTTGACATCCTACTGGGTCTATATGAATGGTTTATGAATTTATTGTGTCAAATAAGGAAACAATTCATATATTCCTAGTGTTATTGTCAACAATTGGAGTGTTCGGTATAGTTGAATCGTAGTACGAAAAACCTTTCAACTTTATACGAGGATTTACTCATGAACGACTTTCACAAAGATATTTTAACCGGAGCGATATTTGTAATCGGCCTGCTTGGCTTTGTTTCTGGTGAGTTTATCATTTCTTCTACATTGTTTGCATCAGCGGCTATTGCCAGCAACGTTAGAACAAACAGAAAAAGGGTCAAATCTGGTCAATTCTCATGGGATTGATTCATTTAACTGATAGCTACATGAAGACTTTCACTGCTTAACGGCCTTGGAAGTCTTTTTGTTTTTAGCTTAACTTAACTGCCTTTTCTGTTCCGTTGCACACTAAACCCCAACATGATATTTTTTATAGAAATCTAGTGATTGGGTGAATTATTTGTTAAATCACTGAATCACTACAATTCTAAAGCAATAAAATTTCACATAAACAGCTGGATTGCAGGCTGTAAATTGACAGGATTAGTTGATCATAAAACTGACTAGTGTTGTCAGCTCTCCACTCACAATTGATCAATTGATTGCTATCCCTCCATCCTTTTCTGGTTCCTATCTTATTGATAGTCATAGTTAGTGCAGTACTATCAGCAACTTGCATACGTCCACCAGTAAGCGGATTCATACTCCAATAATGCAGTAAGCTGCTAAGGCACGCAGAACCAGTATTCAAGCAAATTCCTCGTTGACAGCCGATAAGCGTAATTTTTTACGTGGTATCTAATTATTGATGACGACACCGGTAGTCGCTTAAACATGATTTAATATTCCTAACTTTTAAAGGAAAATATTATGGATTCGCTACTACGATACTTTGACATGCTGCGTTTGATACCCAAGGCACCCCGTACAATTTCAACACCTGAGCTTTTATACAAGCTAAATGATGCTGGTTATATAGTTGATCTCAGAACCGTGCAAAGGGATTTAAGCATGCTCTCGTCTTCGCATCTCTTCCCCATTTCCAGTACAGAAAATACCAAACCATTATGCTGGTTCTGGC
>CAZAUB010000346.1:0-1277 GCA_964488195.1 uncultured Methylobacter sp.
GCTCATCCATAAACGGCACCACCACGGACGGACAACCTGAGCGGGTTGCTGCATGAGTAGTGCCAGCACCACCGTGATGAACAATTGCCGCACAATGCTTGAACAGCGGTTGATGCGGATGCCTGCCGATGAAATAGACCTGATCGTTCCGGCTGCCCGCAGCATAGCGCGTTGAGCTGGTCTGGATAATGGCCCGGCAACCGGCCAAAGCTACCGCTTCCAAAAACAGCTCCATACTCCAGTCGGGCACCGCCTGTTGCAAACTACCGAAAGTCATATACACCGGCGCTGTGCCATTATTTAGAAACTCGGACAGCGGGTCTGGAATCGTCCAGTGCTGGGCATCTTCAGTTAAATTCAGAAAGCCGCAGACTTGGTGATGCGCTTGCCACTGCTCAAATGAGCGACAAAACAACGGATCGACCGCTACCAAATTGAGCTGTTGCGAAGTCAGCAGTTCCGTCAGCATATGGTCTGGCGGTGTCTGTCCGGCTTCCAGCCATAATCGGCTCAACGGTTTTTTCAATGCCCAGTCGAACACTGCATCGAGCAGCTTCCAGCTCAACTTATTGATAGGGCGACCCAAATCAGGAAAGCTGAAAGGTGGGATGGCGGGATTGGGTATCGCGGCATGGCACAAGGTCACGCTGAAAAAAGGTTTTTGCAGCTGTTGCGCCGCCAATTTTAGCGGATAGAGAAAATGATGGCCGATTACATAGTCGTTATCGGCGGCTAATTGAAGTGCCGCCTGATATACGGCTTGCTCGTAGGGAAAGAACGCTGCATCAAGCAGCGCCCGGAGCCATTGTAGGGGATGCATCCGAAACGAACGCTGGGCAAAATCCTGCATATCGAAATCGATATGCTCCGGCACTTGCCGGTAGGCTATCCCCAGCTGTTCACAGATTCCTTGATAACTGTGGTTGTCGATACTGCTCACCACCAGAGTCACAGAGTGCCCCGCTTTTTGAAGGCCATTAGCCAGCGCCAGCATCGGACGAATATCGCCGTTGGAACCCCAGGTTTGTATGCCGATTTTCATCAGGTGATTAGATTATGTTGTGTCATCGTTAAGTGTGAACGCTACTACCTACTGGAGTGCAGGCTTTGCCTGCAAGCACAAGCAAAGCTTGCACTCCCGCGCAAGTGTTGACTGCTTTGCCTAAGCGTAAAACAGTATAAGCTGTCCTCAATACCTAACGATAACATAGCCTTAGATTATGGTGTGGTTGATAAAGTGAAGACATTACAAATCCTTCAAGATCGCCGCTATGCGC
>CAZAUB010000346.1:1377-3368 GCA_964488195.1 uncultured Methylobacter sp.
CAAAACGAATTCCTACAGCTACTCGCCACGCCTGTGGCCTTAGGTATCGGCTTGACGGTCATGGCTGCCAGCCTGCTGGCAGGGTATCTGAAAAAAGTCCCCACTGTTATCTGGCACGACGGCTTTACGACCAGTTGCCTGTTGGTCTGGTATGCTTATTGGCAGCCGCAGTTCGGGGACGATGCGCCGATGTTCTTTTTCTTCCCGTTGTATTTCGCGCTGTTAACCTCAATCGTAACGCTAACCCTGATCAACAAAAGCGAATATTTCGATCACGAATCTATCGTACACCTGCGTTATCTGGAAAAAAACACCCGCTTTAACATCAGTGTGCTGGTGGTGTTGGTGCTGATTAGTCTGCTGATCACCCGCCATTATGGGCTTTACCCGATAGCGATGACTTTATTCATCATCCGTCATACGATGACCGTCTGCCTGGAAATTATCGACAGCTGATGGACAGTGCCGTAGGCTGGGATGAAGCGATAGCCTAATCCCAGCAACCGAAGCCGCAAAGTGCCGGGATTCACGTTGTTCATCCCAGCCTACGCGCTGGAGATTCTTTCCAATAGGTTAGCCCCGATGACTCAAAAATCTTTAGCCAAATTACGAAAAGCCGTTAATCAGGCTTATCTAGCCGATGAGAAACAGCTCATCACTGGATTATTAGCAGCATTAGACGGTTACGATCCGGTTCCGATAGAGGATTGCGCCAAAACCCTGGTTACCGCAGTCAGGGAAAATAAACATCGGCAAACCGCGATTGATGCGTTCCTGCAGGAATATCAGCTTAATTCTCATGAAGGCGTTGTTTTAATGGGGATTGCCGAAGCCTTGCTGCGTATTCCCGACAGCCGCACACAAGACCTGTTTTTACAGGAAAAGCTCACTGACGCAGATTGGCAAAGCCATTTACAGCATAGCGATTCCCCGCTGGTCAATTTAGCTACAAAAGCGCTGTTGTTTGTCGGAGACTTTGAAGCCCATCATGGCGCTCAGGTTTTCGAACAACTGTTATCCCGAATGGGAGCGCCCTTAATACGCAACGCAATAAAGCAGGCCATGCAGCATCTGGCGTCGCAGTTCGTCTTTGCAGAGTCTATACAGGAAGCCGTTCAGCGTAGTGAGCAAGACCCGGTGTACCGCTATTCTTTCGATATGCTGGGGGAGGCAGCATTGACCCATGCCGACTCCGAGCATTATTTCCAGGCGTATCGTTCGGCTATTACTGCGCTGGCCAGGCATGCGGCCTCTGCCGATATTTACGCCAATCCGGGTATTTCGATTAAGTTATCGGCGCTATGCCCCCGTTACGAGCCATTGCAGCATGTCCGTGCTGTCAAAGAGTTAACCGATAAATTGCTGGCGTTGGCGCAGACAGCCCGCACGGCCAATATTGCGATCACTGTCGATGCGGAAGAATCCGAACGCCTGGACATGTCGCTGGATATTTTTGCCGACGTCTTTAATCATCCCGATTTAGACGGTTGGCCGGGAATGGGTTTGGCCGTGCAGGCCTATCAAAAAAGAGCGCTGCCGGTGATCCGTTGGCTGGCCAAACTTGCCGAATGCCAACAGCGGAAGATTCCGTTGCGTCTGGTCAAAGGCGCATACTGGGACAGTGAAATAAAACGGGCGCAGGAAAACGGCCTGGGCGATTACCCGGTGTTTACCCATAAGTCGGCGACCGACTTATCTTATCTGGCCTGTGCGCAGATCATCCTGTCCAGACTGGATGTATTTTATCCCCAGTTCGCCAGCCATAACGCGCATACCGTCGCCGCTATTTATCAATTCGGCGGGCAGCATCCGGGCTATGAATTCCAGCGTTTACACGGCATGGGCGAGGCGCTTTACCGGGAAATTATCGACGTTCAAAACTGGCGGATTCCGTGCCGCGTTTATGCGCCGGTCGGCGATTATCACGAGTTATTGCCTTATCTGGTCAGACGCTTGCTGGAAAACGGCGCAAATACTTCGTTCATCAATCA
>CAZAUB010000347.1:0-3360 GCA_964488195.1 uncultured Methylobacter sp.
GTTACCGGCGAACAGCATCGCAAATCCTTGATAAACGCTCTGGTGTTAATGTTCCTCGTGTATATCGCGTTGTTATGGCTCAGTAACGGCATGATGTATTTTCACCATATGGACTTAACGCCTGATTCCGTGATTGCCTATTATCTGGGTTCTGAACAGCAGTTTACCCAGCCGCGCAGTTATCAGGGCATGCTGGAAGTTTCGCATTTTCATCTGTTCTCGATGGGTATGCTGGTGTTGACCTTAACGCATTTAATGCTGATGACCGAGTTCCCGGTACGGCTGAAAATCTGGCTGAGCAGCTTGACCTACGCGGCTGCATTGGCTGATGAAGCAGGTGGCTGGCTGGTCAGGTTTGTCGATCCGCTATTTGCCTACTTTAAAATTGCCGCATTCGTGTTGCTGGAACTTTTGCTGGCGGCTTTGTTGATAGTGGTCATTACCGCACTGGTTCGCGCAAGGGTTCGTATGGGTAAAACCAGTTCCGAATAACGTCCCCGAGAGTCATGTGGGGTATGCACCGCATACCATTTTCCAAATACCACGTAGGGGCGACCGGCCGGTCGCCCCTACAAAGGTACGCGATGCGTACCCGACTTGCCACCCTTAGTGGAAACATCAAATTAAGTGATTTTACTAGTTGCCTGAACTGCTTGCTTCCTCTAGACTCCAAGTTCTAGCTATTTTTATCATGCCACCTGAGTCCGGGCTGGAAAGTTGGCTGGACGATAACAAAAACAACGCCCCATCTTCTCTACGATTCATCAGGAGGTCTACCATGCGATATGTATTATTGCTAACTCTTGTCCTGACCGCTTTGTTCGCCTATAAGCAGGCCGACGCCAAACCGCTGACTGAACCAGCCGTCGTCAATCCCGTCACCGACGAAAAAAATCTGTTAGGTTTGCCGCCGGTTCCTATACCGGCAAGCAATCCGCAAACCCCGGCTAAAATTGCATTGGGCGATAACCTGTTTCATGACCCACGCTTTTCTGTCGATGGCACGGTCAGCTGCGCAAATTGCCATAAAGAAAAACAGGCGTTTACCGATGGCCTGACGGTCTCGGTCGGTCATCACGGACTAACCGGAACGCGCAACGCCCCCACGGTACTCAATGCCGCATTCAACCAATCGCAATTCTGGGACGGACGGGAACCGGATCTGGAAGGCCAAGCCAAACAGCCGCTCATCAACCCGATTGAACATGGCTTGGTCGACCATAAACAGGTACTTGAGATCGTCCGTACCGACCCTTATTATCTTGCCACCTTCCAATCCGTATTTGAGGTGAGCGGCAAAAGATTGACCATAGACCATGTCGCCCAAGCGATTGCCAGCTTCGAGCGCACCCTGGTTGCCGGTAATTCGCCGTTCGACCGTTATTATTTCAAAGGCCAGACCGATGCGATGACCGATGCCCAGATTCGCGGATTCGGGCTGTTCGTCAACCAGGGTCGTTGCGTTTCCTGTCATACCATTGAACAGGATCACGCGCTTTTTACCGACAGCCGTTTTCACAATATCGGCATCGGCATTAATCGGATACAGCAAGACATTTCCCGACTGACTGAAGCCTTTCTGGAAGCTAAAAATAAAGGCGGACAAGTCGATGTGCTGGTATTGACCGATAAAAAATCGTCCGAGTTGGGACGGTTTGCAGTGACCAATGAATTAAGCCAAATCGGCGCTTTCAAAACACCGACCTTGCGCAATGTCGAGTTGACCGCACCCTACATGCACGACGGCAGCCTGAAAACCCTGAAAGAGGTGATGATTCATTATAACAACGGCGGCGTGAACAAAGCAGATGAACAAGTTAACGATTTTCTGAGCGGCGGCATACGTCCGCTTAATCTGACTGAGCCGCAGCTGGACGATTTGGTGGACTTTATGAAGGCACTGACTAGCTCCAAATATGCCAAGCCAGCGACAAGCTTAAAGGGGAATTCACCATGAACAGCATCAATAACAGTCGCCGGAATTTCATCAAAACCGCCGGTACTTTAGCCATAGGCAGCACCTTACCCATCAGCCTGGTCGAACTGGCCTTTGCGGAAAGCAGCCAAAACTTCACCTTCGCCTACATTTCGGATGCCCATATCCAGCATATTAAAGACAATCGTTTCGTCAGAAACTGGGATCGCGGCCTGATCCGCGCTGTCGCGGAAACCAATCTGCTGATACCCAAGCCGGATTTTGTGATGTTCGGCGGCGATCTGGCGCAGCTTGGCAGCAAGCCCGAACTGGATCATGGCGCCCAAATCCTATCGGCATTGCATGGCGATGTTCATCACGTGATGGGTGAACATGATTATTACCTGGATCTGGGCGCTTACTGGGAAAAGTTGTTCGGCCCCCAATACTACAGCTTCGATCATAAAGGCGTTCATTTCGTGGTGCTGAACAGCATCAGAACCTATGACGACTGGACATTCAAGCGCTGGCCGACCGCCGAACAACGGATGCTGGAAATGGCCGGGCTCGACAACCCGAACGGTTCGCCGTTCATGGTTGGCGAGCAGCAGCGACTGTGGCTGAAAGATGATCTGGACAAGGTCGACAAAGATACGCCGGTTGTGGTTTTTTCCCATTCGCCGCTACAGAAAATTTATAAAGGCTGGAATTTCTGGACCGAAGATGCCGATCAGGTTCAGGCATTGCTGAAACCGTTCAAAAAAGTTTCGGTCATCTATGGTCACGTCCACCAGATACAGTACAACCAGATCGGCAACATCAGCTTCAATTCGGTGATGGCAACTGCCTGGCCGTGGCCCTATCCACAATCTTATGCCCAGGCGGAGCAATACCTGCCGAAACTGACCGTGCCGATGAACCGGGCCGATCCGTTTTTCGAGCGCGACGCCACCGGCTGGCAGTTTATCAACATGGCCAATGGCAATGCGGATCTGAACTTTACGCTTTATAACAACGCCAGCAGGATTGTCCGCTACAATGGAAAGAAAAAACATTCCGAAGATGTCACATACCAAAGTGAAGATGCGCGAATTCTTCCACAAGAACACTATTAGCCACAGTACAGGAGCCAAGAAAATGTCTAATATTCAAAAAATAACGATAGCGCTGTGTTTGGCGTTTGCGTCCACCGGTTCATCCCTGGCGGATGAATTTACCGATGCCGATGTACAACGCTGGCAGCAGCAGTTCATGGGGGTTGTGAGCGAAGGCCGCGAGTTATGGATCAGCCCCAAGCTGGGCACCAACGGCGTTGCCTGTGCCCAATGTCATCCCAATGCCGCTAATACCCATCCGGAAACCTATCCGAAATTTCAAAAACAGTTAGGTAAAGTCGTGCCGCTTTGGCAAATGATCAACTGGTGTCTTAAAAATCCGCTGGAAGG
>CAZAUB010000348.1:0-3356 GCA_964488195.1 uncultured Methylobacter sp.
AGAATAACCAAATCCTTCACATTCATCATTTTGCTTTTTAAACCACGCTTACAAGGCTCATTCATTAAGCCCCAATATACTATAAATTCATCTCATTTGAGTATGAAAAGAACAATATTTTTTCATTTTACAGCAATAAAACCCCCTCATCCCACCCTTGTTTTTTTGTATTACGCACCCAATCTGGGTGTATACTTCGTCATCCCTTATTTCATAAAAACCCAACAAATATGGTGTCAAACTGATGACTGAAAAGACAGCAAGCAAATACCTGCTTAACCTTGAAAAACACTTCGCCGCTGACAGTCCGGTATTGCTGAAAGCATCAAAAGTCTTTCAGGAACTCGATCAAATCGAATATGATCTGGGACTCATCGAAATGGATGAAACGACTGCCAGTAAAAACTCATGGTGGCCAATAGTCAGCTTGATTGGCGGCAATTCAACGGCCAAATCCAGGTTTATTAATAACTATCTGGGTTCGGATGCGCTGTTTGCCGGTATTCAAACTTCCAGCCATAAATTTACTGTCTTGCTGCATAACAATCAGTCTAACCCGGCAACCTTGCCCGGCACTGCGCTGGACGTAGACCACCGGTTCCCGTTTTATCAAATCAGCCGTAAAATCGACCAGCAGCAACAAGGCGAAGGGGATCGCATTAATTCTTACCTGGAATTGAAAACACTCAATAGCGACCACCTGAAAAACAAGCTTTTCATCGATGCACCCAACATCAGCGCCGCCCCGTCCAATCCGGTTACGTCGCTGTTAACAAAACATATCGTTGAAAATTCCGATCTGGCGTTGATTTTTACCGATGTTTTTGATTCAACATCGCCACTGGTCGATGAATTAATAGAAAACATCACCCTGCATCAGGATTCCAATAAATTTGTTTATCTGATAGATAGACCGGCAGCAATGCTGAATCCGTCCACCAACAGCGAAATCATAGCTTCATGGCAAAGAAAACTTGCCGGATTGGGCTTAAATACCGGCCAGTTTATTGTCCTGCCTAGTCAGGAAGGCGGCATTAGCCCTCAAAATTCGCCCGACTTTGCCGCGATAGACCAGCGCATCGGCAATGTGGGGCATGACCGTACTTACCGCGTGTTGAACGCACTGGAAAAAAATATTCGTGAAATTAACAGCGTGGTGATGCCGGAAGTAAAAAGAGCCATCGGACAATGGAAAGATCGATCGGTTTTTTCCAGTCTGATTGTTATGGGATTTATTGCTACCATTGCCATTTTCGCTGAAATTCAAACCGGCATTCTGGAGTTCTTGATAGATCCCATTATTGGGCCCGCAATAATTGTTACTCTGTTGGTAACCATGACACCGCTGCATATTCTTTTCAGCAAGCTCCAGGCAAAAGTAACAATCAATCAACTTAATGCCCGGCAAAAAGAACTTCACTTAATGGAAAATTTAGCCGGTATATTCGAAAAAAACCTGACCTTCGCTCGCATGATGCTGCCGATTTCAGAACCCGTAGGCTGGAATAAAAAAACAAAACTTCGCCTGACTCAAATATCCAATAAAGCCAAAGATCTGGTGCAGTTATTGAATGATAATTTCAGCACCTATGACGGACTATCCTTAACCGGCCATTCGGACTCACAGGAGTTTAAATAGTATCCACATACCCGCAGGGCCACTTGTGCCCCAAAGGTTATAACTGGTTTGTAAAATAGGTAATTATGGATATTCTAAAACAATACTTGCCGCTATGCTGGTTAAAAAATAACCCGCTTGAGCTGCCAAGATCAGTCTATTTTTTCAAACAAAATCTGCTGTTCTATTTTGTGTCTGAGTATTTCATGCAAGCCAACATGACCGACGACCCGATAGAATCATTTACCGAAGTCAGCATAGAGACATTTTTAACGCTTTTATTTATAGGCGTCATGCTGTTCTTTAACAGGACGTTATACGCCTATGTGCAAGTGACGACAGCGATTATATTTTGCGCCAATATAATCGGCCTGTTTGTCGTGCCGGTGTTGATCTGGCTAACCGTCAGCGAAGATCCTTTAAGTTATTATTTTTTCGCCCTGCTGTTATTTTGGGATTATGCCGTGGTAACCCATATTATCAGGCAAGTTCTGTCGGTCAATATTTTCGCCAGTCTGATCTTGGCGTTGTTCTATTTTACCGCTACTTATTTTGGCGCCTTTGCGCTGGGGCAAATGCTGTAATTGCCCCAACAACGGCGCATAATGCTTACCTGAGCCGGTTGCCGAACGGCATGGCTGTCACAAAGAAATCCGCGAAATCCCGACCGCTTTGCGCAATTCCTTCATAAACGGCACGCTGACTGCGCGCGCTTTTTGTGCGCCTTCCTGCAATTGTTCTTCGATATGTTCCGGCGCCTGCATCAATGCCTCATAACGCTCCCTTGCCGGAATCAGGTGTTCATTAATATGCTCAAACAATACCTGTTTCATTTCGCCCCAGGCGATGCCGTTTGCATAACGCTGCCGAATTGCAGCCACTTCCGCCTGGGTGGCAAAGGCCTGATAAATGCCGAATAATGTGCAGCCTTCGGGATCTTTGGGCTCACCCGGTTCCAACGAATTGGTTTTGATCTTGTTAATGAGTTTTTTTAACTTTTTTTCAGGCTCGAATAACGGGATGGTATTGTTATAACTCTTGCTCATCTTGCGTCCGTCCAGACCTGCCAAGGTTGACGCATGCTCTTCAATGACCGCTTCCGGCAGCACAAAATGTTCGCCGTAAATGTGATTAAAGCGCCCGGCCATATCCCTGGCCATTTCAATATGCTGAATTTGATCTTTGCCTACCGGGACTTTATTGGCATTAAACATCAGCATATCGGCGGCCATTAAAATCGGGTAGCTGAACAAGCCCATGGTGATGCCCTTATCGGCGTCGTTCTCGCCGCCCTGCTCATTTTCGGCAACCGCCGCCTTATAGGCATGTGCCCTGTTCATCAGGCCTTTTGCCGCGACACAGGTCAACATCCAGGAGAGCTCCAAAATTTCCGGCACGTCAGACTGTCGGTAGAAAACCGCATTCGACGTATCCAGGCCTAAAGCCAGCCAGGTTGCTGCAATTTCAAGGCTGGATTGTCTGACCCTTTCCGGCTCCTGACATTTAATCAGCGCATGATAATCGGCCAGAAAATAAAAGGGCGTAACACTCGCGTCCTTACTCGCCGCAATGGCCGGCCGGATCGCACCGACATAATTACCCAAATGCGGTGTACCCGTGGTTGTGATTCCAGTTAAAACGATGGCTTTATTCATAAGATGATACTCAGAAGTCTGTTTATTTAAGATGTAAAAGTTGGCACCATATTACATTGTCAGCTTAATATCCAGTTGTAGGG
>CAZAUB010000349.1:0-1722 GCA_964488195.1 uncultured Methylobacter sp.
TAATTACCGACGAATTCAAGCGTAAACTAACCGGAATTTATGAGGATAAAGCCGTTGTTTCAGAAGGTTCAGCAGTAGAATAGCTGATAAACAACTTAAAAGGTACGAACGACTGCGTGGGCAGATATTTTGATCCGGTTAAAATGTAGGCAATAAAAAAAAGAACTCCCATCCATTATAGCCCAGCCCACCTCGTGTGGGCTTTTTTGCGTCTGGAGTATTGATTTATAGTAGAATTGCCTTTATCTGGATCACATAGAGAGTCCATCAAAAATCCATCCGGACTATGCAGAGTCTGTTTAAATAATTGAAATATAACGATTAATATAGCGAATAAAATGGAACAGTTTATCCCCGGCCAACGCTGGATTAGTAACACCGAGTCAGAGCTCGGTTTAGGTCTTATTCTTGAGGCAGCGCACAAGCGGGTCACGGTGCTTTTTTTGGCGAGTGACGAAAAGCGTATGTATGCGCAAGATAACGCGCCGTTAACGCGCGTCCGGTTTTCGGCAGGCGACGTGATCGAGTCGATAGATGAGGATAAAGTGACCGTCACCGGCTTGATTGAGCAGGACGGCTTGATTACTTATTTGGGCAAAGACGAGGATGGACAGGAGGTTCAGCTGGATGAGGTGGAGCTGAATCATCACATTCAATTTAACAAGCCCCAGGATCGCTTGTTTATCGGACAAGTCGATCCTTCCGCCTGGTTTTTGCTGCGTTATGAAACCTGGCTCAGATTGCAACAGCACCAGCAATCGCCGGTTAAAGGCTTGCTGGGCGGTCGCGCCTCGCTTATTCCGCATCAGTTGTTTATTGCGCATGAATCGGCGAACCGGTCGGCACCAAGAATCATGCTGGCCGATGAGGTGGGTTTGGGTAAAACCATCGAAGCCGGTCTGATTTTGCACCATCGTCTGATTAACGGTTTGAGCAACCGGGTGTTGATTATCGTGCCGGAAACGCTGCTGCATCAGTGGCTGGTGGAAATGCTAAGGCGGTTTAATCTTAGGTTTAGTATTTTTGACGAGGCGCGCTGTCTTGATAGCTATGTCGAAGACGACATGCTCGCTGAGGCTGAACCTGCTCCCGGCAGCTTGGCGTCGACACCATCAGAAGCGGATGATGTCGACGCTGAAAATCCTTTCTTAACCGAACAACTGATTCTATGCAGTCAGGGCTTTTTCTCCCATTATCCGCGCCGCCAACAACAAGCGATAGATGCGGGTTGGGATATGGTGATTGTGGATGAAGCGCACCATCTGGAATGGAGCGAACTGGCACCCAGCCCTGATTATCTGTTTGTCGAGCAACTCGGACAGATTTCCCCGAGCCTTATTTTATTGACGGCAACCCCTGAGCAACTGGGCAAGGAAAGCCATTTTGCCAGGTTAAGATTGCTTGATCCCGACCGGTTTTACAGTTTTGCGGCTTTTGTCGAAGAAGAACGTTTATTTGAGCCGGTGGCAAATGCGGCCAAATTGTTGCTGGCAAAGGAAGCTCTGGATGAAGAGGCGCAGCAACATTTAACCGCGCTGCTTAAGGATGACAATGTCGACGGCTTGCTGAAAAATCTTAATGATCCTAAACAATCGGCGGCGGCACGCGATGCGCTGGTTAATGTGTTGCTGGATCATCATGGCACCGGACGGATTTTATTTCGGAATTCGCGGCAAACCGTGCAGGGCTTTCCTGAGCGGGAACGTTACGGTTATGCCTTAA
>CAZAUB010000349.1:1822-3322 GCA_964488195.1 uncultured Methylobacter sp.
GGTCAAGCAAATGCCGATGACTTGCAACAAGACCCGCGCTACCTGTGGCTGGTGGACAAAGTTAAACAACTGGCCGGTCAACGCCGCATTCCCCCCGCCCGGCAGGTTAGCGGCATACACACCATCCCTGGCGATAAAGCGCTGGTGATCTGTAAACAAGCGCAAACTGCGATTGATATGGAGCAAACCTTGAAAAATCGCGCCGGTATTGCGTCGGCCGTGTTTCATGAAGGTATGACCATTATCGAGCGCGACCGGGCTGCGGCTTATTTTGCCGACCCGGAGAGTGCGGCGCGGCTATTGATTTGTTCTGAAATCGGCAGCGAAGGCAGGAATTTTCAGTTTGTGCATCATTTGATATTGCTGGATTTGCCGACCAATCCTGATTTATTGCAGCAGCGCATAGGCCGTCTTGATCGTATCGGGCAGAAACATATTATCCAGATTCATGTGCCGTATCTGGAGCATACTGATAATGCCGTGCTGTATCGTTGGTATGATGAAGGCCTGAATGCGTTTGCCTGTAACAGCTCATCCGCCCAGCGGGTTGCGGATATTCTGCACGATCAGCTGGCTGCTGTTTTGGATAGCGGTAGCAAGGCCGCTATCGATGCCCTGATCGCCAAAACCCAAGCACTCAGCGTCGAACTTGAAGCGCAAATGCATAACGGTCGCGATCAATTGCTGGAGTTGAATTCCTGTCGCAAGGAACTGGCTGATGAGCTTATCGATCAGCTGAATAGCTACGAGAAGGAAGGTGCGCTTTGGCCTTATATGGAAGATGTCTTTGAATGCTACGGCGTGGATACCGAGTTCCATTCGCCCGATTGTTTTATTATCCGTCCCAGTGATCATTTGCGCGTCTCGCATTTCCCCGGATTGACTGAAGACGGCATGACCATCACCGTTAACCGGCAGATTGCTTTGGCGCGAGAAGATATGCAGTTTATGACCTGGGAACATCCATTGGTCACCGCGTCCATGGATATGGTGTTGTCCACTGAAACCGGCAACGCCGCGATCAGCGTGATCAAACATAACGATCTTAAAGCCGGACAGTTCTTGTTGGAGTGTTTGTTTATTGTCGAGTGCAGCGCACCTGCCGAATTACAAATTGGCAGGTTTCTGCCTCATACGCCGATTCGGGTATTGATTGATCAAAACCAAAAGGATGTCAGTGCGGACATCGACCACCGCGACCTGATCGAATCCGGCATCAAGTTTGATAAACACAAAATCATAGCCTTTTTGAACAGCCAAAGGCCGCATATTATTAACATATTGGGCATGGCCGAGCAAAAAGCCAAAACCGATATGCAGGCGTTAGTCGATCAGGCGACTCAAGCGATGTTGGAATCGCTCAGCAATGAGATAAAGCGTTTGGTCAGGTTAAAAAAAGTGAATCCGACCATCAGAACTGAAGAAATCGAGCAGTTAAAGGATATGACCATGCTGGCGCATGAAAACATCCAGGCCGCACAGCTAAGACTGGATGCGGTG
>CAZAUB010000350.1:0-3320 GCA_964488195.1 uncultured Methylobacter sp.
ATTATAACCTATTGATTATATAATCTTAATGTGTTTTTCGGTCAGGCACTAAATAGTGTTGTGCAGCTGCATGACTTTGTTCAGCAGCTTTCCGATACCAGAATACGGCTTGCTCATAATTTTGTTCTACGCCACAACCTTTGTCATACATGCTGCCTAAATCGTATTGCCCACTGGCATAACCTTGTTCGGCAGCCATCTCATAATAGATCACAGCAAAGTCATAGTCTTGCTCTACACCACGTCCATATTGGTACATCCAGCCTAAATCCCTTTCTATTTCTGGGTCGGTATCATCTAAATTATCACACCAGTCAAATGCCATGTGACTGTAATAATCGGCTTTGTCTATATTTTTGCTTATTCCTTGTCCACCCCAGTACATTCTTGCAAGTGGAAAATACGCTTTGCCATAACCTTGGTCAGCCAATTGCTGAAACGCAATATAAACATCAGCCAGTTGTCGAAGCTTGGAAAAAAGAGGCTGCAATGGATTATCTTCAAATAGATCAAGCTGTTCGACTTGTTTTGGCAGTAAGTCTGCATTAAAGCGTCTTTCACAACTGTAATCGGTTATCCGGTTATAAATATCCCGCGCCTGCCGATAGCGGGCATCCAGTTCAGACCGTACAAGGCCGGTTTCCTTGCGCTGAATGGCGCTTAAGCCGCGACCAATCAAGCTGTTCGATGCTGGTGCGCTGGCATTGATGGCACGGGTTCCGCTAATAATCGGTAATTGATCAGCCATGTCAGCTTGCCGTTGGGTTTTGCATCTGCAAGATGAGTTTGCCGAGTTCATCACTGCCAAACAGTCGCACCTTGGATTGTCTGGCGAGTTCGACGGCATTGGCGGTGTAGTTGCCGGTGGTGACGACCCAGGCGCTATGACAATTATAATAAGCCATGCCGGATAACGCTTCTTGCACGGCGGCTACGCCGACACTGCCGGTATAGCATTTGGCCTGCACGGCGGTTCGCTGCTGGTCTTTATGCAGGATCAGGTCTGCGCCATAGTCGCCGGTTGATGGGGTCATTTCTACTTGATAGCCATGGCTTTTAAACAGTTCGGCAAGGTAATCTTCAAACTCTGTGCCGCTGAGTTTTTTTAGTTCGTCTATGTGCAGCGATCCATAGTGCCGCTGCCAGCGTTCATGTTCGTTCTGTTTGTGCCGCAAGGCTTGCTGTTGTTGCTTGGCAAAGGCCAGGGTGTCGCGCAAATGTCGGGCTTTTGGGTCTGGTGGCGCTGCTGTCTGTTTGGCGGGCGCTTGGTTGCCGGATAGCCGGTTTTTCTGCTGTTGCTTGGTAAAGGTCAGGCTCTCACACAAATGACGGGCTTGCAGGTCTTGCGGTGTCTCCTGTTTAGCGGGCGCGTCGTTACCGAATATCAGGTTTGTTAGCCAGTTCATGTGATGGGTTTGCCGGTTCTTTTATTTGTTATGGGCTGAATTGGGATGATCAAGCAACAGGAGAAGCGCCGCATTGATGGGGTTAATCATGTCATGAAAGGCTATTGGGCGGCAAAGGGTATTTTTGTCATCAGCTGCGACTGCAATTAGCCGCCAACATTGAGGCTATGGCGGATTGTCTGGCGGGGCGAGCCACTATTTGGGTTAAATCAATCGAGCCTGTCCTGTAGATTCAGTTGAAACGACTGCCTAATTTCGACTATTTCCGGTCATTCAGGCGTGTATTTTGGAGATGGATCGACAAGTTTAACGGCGCAATATGTATCTTGTTAGCCCCAAAAATATTGAGTTGGAAAGAGACTACAGGCTTTATCGACAGTACATCGAGTAAAAATTTTTTACTTTCCCCCGCACGTCTTCACTAATATCAAACCCATTTAATATGCGTGAGAATAGCTCATCACTACATGGCTGGTGCGCCTGAAAAGTCCCATCTGCAACATTCCTACTAAGACTGTTTGAGCCAAATATATCGGCTTTTCGGTAGTAAATGTAGCTTGCTCGAGTAACAAATGGATGATCTCCGACTTGGACTATACAAGTACGATCATAGTCAATATCTGGCTTGATAGTAGATATATTAACCAATAACACACATTCCTTTGCTTGTTTCGGATAAAAGACTGGATCACAGCAAACAAAATGTAGATGATCCGTCGGGCCAGAAGGGATTAATACAGTACCTTTTCGTGCAGGTGAAAAGTCATCCGTCATGCTAATTGAGATTTAATTATATCCAGTTGCGTTTGCTCACGATGAAAACCCATTAAGCTCTTTATCTGCTCCTCGCTTTTACCCATTGCACGAAAAATGCTCTCTGGCTTAATTGGGTATGAACTTCCTTTAGGGTCTTCCCATTCAGGGCAGTTATCATGGGTATAATCTCTGATTTGAAAACGTCCCATATGTCCATATTCGTCAAAGATTTCATCAAGAATTTTAACTTCCGAAAGACTTAACTCATCCAAATCGTCGAGATCAACATTATGTCTTAAAGAAACTTCATAGTTATCTTCGTCTTGGATCATTTTTTGCCAAGGGCTTGAGACTTCACTTGTCCCTTGAATTAGATCATAAGTTTGTGACAAAACAGGGCCATGAGGCATAGACACAAAGTGGTCTCCACTCATAGACTCGCCCCATTTCGCCATTGCTTTTCTTTCTGCTAAGTAAAGCAATTTCAAAAGTTTGAGGTAAGCCATTCTACCCCCTCCTTTTTTGAGGAGGTAAGCGGCCATATGTGTCACTCTTTCTTCAGAAAACATTTTTCACCTCTTTGAGATATTCTAAATATTGATACAAAACGACATAAATGTCTTACAGAATATGCATAGCCAAGCTAACCTGCGTTGATCATTCTGGGATATTTAACAAGAACCATTTAGTAATGCGTTCAAATTAATTTCCATGTTTTAAATGGTCATTGTCCAAGCTTTGGTAGAGCCGGAAAAAGTAACCAATGGTCACAATTTATTAGTTCTATTTCCGGTTGATAATAAACCATTCTTTGCTTCGATAGCTGAAAATTTTCTCAGTGTAAATATAGTACGTCCATTTACACCAAAATCAGAGAGAGATCCATATCCTGGATGTGGAAGGATTGAAGAGTTTGTTTGGTAATGCTGTAAAGATCAATGCCGGGTAACACCGGCTTTTTTGTGTTATATTATGTGCAACACTGAGTTCGTGGCGGTATATTTGGCGGTATATTTAGAAAATATAGATCACAAAGCCTTTAATATCAAGACATACAGAGCAACATTGTATAGAGCCTCGGCCCTGCGACAATAGACTTCACCTAACGCCATATCTATCAAAACGTCAACATTACAATCAACTTGACCACTGTTCTTT
>CAZAUB010000351.1:0-1752 GCA_964488195.1 uncultured Methylobacter sp.
AACACTCAAAATCAGCATCGGCTCTGCCAGCGATAAAGGCATCAAGCCGGATAATGAAGATTTTTTCGGTTCATTAATACCGGAAGGCCCGCAGCTTACCCATAAAGGCATAGCCGCTGCCATTGCTGACGGCATGAGCGGCAGTGACGCAGGGAAACAGGCCAGTCACTGCTGTGTCGTCAGCTTTTTAAGCGATTATTACAGCACCCCCGACTCATGGACAGTCAAACATGCCGGGCAAAAAATCCTTTCCGCCACCAATTCCTGGTTATACAGTCAGGGACAAAGTCGCTATGAATCGACCAAGGGCATGGTCAGTACGCTCAGCATTATTGTTCTAAAATCGACCACTGCGCATATTTTTCATATCGGTGATTCGCGCATTTATCGTTTACGGCAAGGTAATTTTGAGCAGATAACCCGCGATCACCGCATCTGGGTTAAAGAAAAAAACTATCTTAACCGGGCGATGGGCATAGAACCGTATCTGGAAGTCGATTACCGCTCGCTTCCGTTGGAAAAAGGCGATCTGTTTTTGATGACGACCGACGGAATACACGACTTTATCGATGAAAAAAGCCTGAAAAAACTCGTTCAAGCAGGTACCGATTTAACCTTGGTTGCCGAAAAAATCATGCAGCAAGCCGAAGGCAACCACAGCGATGACAATCTGACCTGTCAACTGGTCAGGGTCGATGAGTTACCCGAAGCCAACCAAGACGAGATTATTCGCCGCCACACCAACCTGCCCTTCCCGCCACCGTTGGAACCCGGCATGGTGATCGACGGCTACCGGATTGAGGCGGAATTGCATGCCAGCAAACGCACCCAGATTTATCGGGCATTCGATACCAAAACCGACACCCAGGTCATTTTGAAAACCCCATCTATCCTTTATGACGACGACACCCATTACATAGAACATTTTCTGCATGAAGAATGGGCAGGAAAACGCATACAGCACGAAAACGTACTGAAAATCCTCAGCCCTAATCGGGAAAAAAGCTGCATTTACTATGTCACCGAATTTCTCGAAGGCCCGACACTGAGGCAATGGATAACCGCTAACCCCAAGCCTGATATTAAAGAAACCAGAAAAATAGTTGAGCAGATTGCCAAGGGACTGCGGGCTTTTCATCGCATGGAAATGCTGCATCAGGATTTAAAGCCTGAAAACATCATGTTTGATAAAAACGGCGTAGTTAAAATCATCGATTTCGGTTCGGTTAAAATCGCCGGTATCGCGGAAATTACCCCGCTGGAGCACAGCGAAGCAGACAACATACTCGGCACCTTAAATTATACCGCGCCTGAATATCATCTGGGTCAGCGCGGCACGGCAAAATCCGACCTGTTTTCACTGGCTGTGATCACTTATGAAATGCTAAACGGCGCCTTACCCTTTGGCCAGGATATGCCTGAAAAACCCGATAAAATAAATCTGGCAAAACTTCACTATGTGCCCAGTTTTCATCACAACGCGATGGTTCCCATCTGGATTGATGGCGCATTAAAAAAAGCCACATCAATAACTCCGCAATTCCGTTATGACGATTTATCGGAATTCCTGTATGACCTGTCCACACCCAATCCCAAGTTTCTGAGTGCTGAAGAGTCCATACCGCTTATACAGCGCAATCCGTTATTATTCTGGAAATGCTTGTCAGTAATACTGCTTTTTACAAACCTGGTTTTGATGTATTTATTGACCTAGCTATCCCGCGAAGAAGACGCGCACGGCAAGCCCTACCC
>CAZAUB010000351.1:1852-3309 GCA_964488195.1 uncultured Methylobacter sp.
TTTATTCATTAGAAATCTCGTAACTACTCAGCACCATCAAATACAATGGAACGCAGATGACGCAGATGGATATGATCGACACAGATATTCCAGAAAAATCTTACACATCATACACTCAGCGTCATCTGCGTTCTGTTTTTGGCTACTGCGTAGTAACAAAATCTCCTGCATAAGCTTTACCAAAAATCAGTGCTTCTCTTAGGGCGGAAATATTTTCTTCATTCTCCAGCAATTGCTGATACCAACTGCCATCTGCCGTGTCACCGTACAGCACCGCACCGATCAGCTGGTCGGCTTTAATGACCAGTTTCTTATAAATACCTATCGCAGGATCGGTAAAACAGATGCTTTCACTGTTTTCATCGCCTTGAAAATCGCCGACCGAAAACAGGTTGATACCGGTGACTTTGAGCTTGGTCGCGGTCGGCAAGGTGATATATTCCGCCGCGCCATGCGCACTGAGATGATTGGCGCAGACTTTGGCCTGTTCAAACAGCGGAGCGACCAAACCGAAGGTATCGCCGCGATGCTGGATACATTCGCCTACTGCGTAAATGCTGGGATCGTAACTTTGCAAGGTATCATTGACTACGATGCCGCGCTCGCAATAAAGCCCCGCTTCCTGAGCCAGCGTCATGTTGGGACGCACACCGATTGCGGTAATAAACAGGTCGCATTCCAGTTGACTGTCGTCGTCGAAACAGACAGCGGTGATATGACCGTTTTCATCACCCGACAGTTGCGTAAGCTTGGCGGCCATTTTAAATTTCAGGCCGCGTTGTTCCAGTTCGGTTTGCAGCATTTTTGCGGCGGGCCTGTCCATTTGCCGGTTCAGCAAGATTTCATGGTTATGAATAACGGTCACATCCATGCCTCTTAAAACCAGCCCGTTAGCCGCTTCCAATCCCAACAGCCCGCCGCCTAAGACCACGGCTTTTTTATGGCTGCGGCTGTAGCTAAGCATTTTATTCACATCGAAAATATCCCGAAAGCTGATCACGCCATCCAGGTCATTGCCGGGAATCTGCGGAATAACGGCTTTGGAACCGGTAGCGATTAACAGCCGGTCATAGCCTGCAACGGTGCCGTCTTGGGCATAGACTTTCCTGTTTTTCCGGTCTATACGCACCACGGATTTAGCTTCACCCGCATGCAGCGTTATGCCGTTGTCGATGTACCACTGGCGGTTATTGATTACAATATCCTCAATGGTTTTCTCGCCGCACAGCACCGAGGACAGCATGATGCGGTTGTAGTTACCGTAAGGCTCAGCACCGAACACGGTAATGTCGTATTTATCCGGCGCGGCCGTCAGCAGCTCTTCTACGGTACGCATACCCGCCATGCCGTTGCCGATCACGACCAAGCGTTGTTTCATCGGGTGTTCCTTATGTGAATGGCTAGTTGTTTTCAATATCACTAGCAAACGGTATGCCGACTTTAACCTTGTAGGCCGA
>CAZAUB010000352.1:0-3304 GCA_964488195.1 uncultured Methylobacter sp.
GGCTGGCCTTAACGTTTGATGTGGAAGTTGTGGCGGCTAGACCGGCGACTAAAGAAGAAGCCGAGCATGGACATATTCATGGCGCGGGTTGTCATCATTAGATGGGTTAGTAGTGAGTGGAAAGTGGAGAATCCTGTAGCCGGAATAAGCCTGTTTTGAGCGCAAGCGAAAACAGGTGTTTCCGGCCTACAGCGCAGGAGCGTGGGAACAGAGGAAAAATTATTACCGCAAAGTTACGCCAAGAAAACTTTGCGAAACTCTGCGATAAACTCTGCGTAACTCTGCGGTTAAATATTTGTGCTACATATGTTGTTGATCACGCAATAACCCGGCAAACTCTTCCGCTGGTATGGGGCGGCTTTTGATATAGCCCTGATACATATCACAGCCTTTTTCCTGTAAAAATGCCAGTTGCGCCATAGTTTCCACGCCTTCGGCCAGAACTTTAAAGCCCAAAATATGCCCCATAGCAATAATAGTGGCGGCAATTTCCATGTCGTCTTGCAAATGAGGAATATCGTCAATAAAACTCTTATCGATTTTTAACAGATCCAGCGGAAAGTGTTTAAGGTAAGCTAAAGACGAATAGCCCGTGCCAAAGTCATCAATGGCCAGCCGGACACCTTGACCGCGCAGACTGTTGAGAATCTCTGTCGCGTTGTCTTGATTATCCATTAATCCGCTTTCGGTTATTTCCAATTCCAGTTGCTTAGGCGGAAAACCGGTTTCACTTAACACTCCAGCAACCAAGGCGCAAATGTCGCTACGACGGAATTGGTGTGAAGACACATTGACCGCCAATGTTAATGGCGGCAAACCCGCATCCAGCCACTGCTGGCCTTGCCTACAGGTTTCCCGCAGCACCCATTCGCCAATCGCGATAATCAGGCCGGTTTCTTCGGCAATGGGGATAAACCGGATCGGCGGAATCAGCCCCTCAACCGGGTCTACCCAGCGCACCAATGCCTCGGCGCCGACGATGCGGTCACTGGCAATATCCACCTGCGGCTGGTAAAAAACGCGCAGTTCCCCTTGTTCGATTGCCCGACGCAGCCGTGTTTCCAACGCTATGCGCTCTCGGGCGGCGAGCGTCAGATCTTCGGAAAAATAGGCAAAGCAGCCGCGTCCCTGGTCTTTGGCTTGATACAGAGCGGCATCGGCATGATCCATGAGTATGTCGATATTTTCACCGTGTTGTGGATACAGGCTAATACCAATGCTGACGCCAATCTGTACATCCTCGCTCTGAGCCACACAAAAAGGTTTACTTAAGTCGGCGATGATGTCTTCGGCCACTCGTGCGGCATCTTCAGGATGCGCAATGTCTTCCAGCAACACGATAAATTCATCGCCTCCCAAACGAGCCACCATGTCTACATCACGCAACCGGATCGTAATTCTTGCGGCAACTTGTTGCAGTAACTCGTCGCCTGCCAGATGTCCAAAACTGTCATTAACTGCTTTAAAACGATCCAGATCGAGCATCAGCAATGCTAACTGCTTGCCTTCGCGTCGTTCTACATCGATACCGTGTTTCAGTCGCTCTTGCAACAGCCGACGATTAGGCAGTTGGGTGAGTGGATCATAGAATGCCAGCTGTTTGATCTGCTCCTCAGCAGCCTTGCGCTCGGTGATGTCGATATGGGTGCCGACATAATGGGTAACCACGCCATCATCCCCTTTCACCACCGAGATGATCAACCACTTGGGATAAATTTCGCCATTCTTGCGCCGATCCCAAATTTCTCCCTGCCATGTACCGTTGCGCGCTATGCATTCCCACATCTCGGCATAAAAATCAGCACCATGACGTCCGGATTTAACCAAGCTTATATGCTGACCAACAGCCTCTTCTTTTGTGTACCCGGTAGATTCAGTAAAGGCTCGGTTCACTTGTAAAATGATACTCTCGGAATCGGTAATCACCATCGGTTCATTGGACTCGAAGGCGATGGCGGCAATACGAAGATGCGCCTCCGCTTGTTTACGTTGTGTAACATCCCGTAATGCGCTGGCAAAAAACAAGCCTTGTTCCGTTTTAATCGGGCTTACGCTGATGTCCGCGAAAAAACTACTGCCGTCTTTTCGTCGTGCCTTTACTGTTCGTCCTGCCCCCAAAGGTCTGGCGACCGGTGCTGCAACAAATTTGGCGTGCAACTCAGGATGCTTAGCACGAAAGCCTTCCGGCACCAAAATTTCAATCGATGATCCGACCAGCTCTCCAAGCTTATAACCCAGCATTAACTCGGCTTGCTGATTAACCTGAGTAATAATTCCATGCGCGTTACTAATCAGCATGGCATCCGGCGTGGCATTGAAAATAGCGCGTTGATAGCCTTCTTTTGATACCAGCAACTGCTCGGCTCGCCTGCGGGCGACAAAATACGTCGCCAGCGTCATACCTGTCACGGACAGTATCACCATAAAAGACCAATAATTGGCCAGATAGGTTTTGGCAATATCCTCTGCGAAGAAACCGGTTCCCTGCTGCGCGCCAAGAAGTCCCATGACTGCCGACATGACAAGTATGACCACTACGCCATGAGCCTCCAGACGCACCGCCGCCCAAGTAACAAATAGGAACATCCAGTAGCCCTTGGCAATATCACCTACCGAGTCGCGCAGCCATCCCATAAAAACTACCTGACAAGCCAGAAAGGTTAAACCAAACAACAGCACAAATTCGGCCAGCCGCTTCGGCTTAAGCCCGCCTTCAGGCACTCGCCGCCAGACTAGAATCAGCGGGGTAATCAGGGCAATGCCCAGCATATCCCCCATCCACCAATAACTCAGGTTCAGGAAAAAAGTTTCTCCAGCCAGGAATCCGGAAAAAACTAATGCTGTAGTTCCAACCAGTGCGGCTATAACACTGGCAATACCGCCGACTATAAGAAGATGCAGGTAGTTACGCATGGATAGCACGGATTGGTTAAAACCGTCGTCGCGCCTCAGCAGCGTGACACCCAAAAGCACCTCCAGCGTATTGCCTGTGGCTAAGACTGAAGCCACCCAAAAGGAGTTGGTTGCTATTACGTTAACCAAGAGCGCCCCGAGAAATACTCCGCAAGCGTATCTATTCCCCCCCATCAACAAAACCGACAACGCCAGCCCAGCCGGCAGCCAGATGACGCTGATAACACCGTTGTCTGAACAACAGGCAAGCACATTCAAACCGAGCAGCGCGTAGAGTGCGGCTACGCCGAGTTGCTTTAATAGCAGGGGCGCCCGGCCAGTCACCTCTACTAATTTATGGAAATTTATCATTATTATTATTTTTCCTTGCTACGATTTTGTTTTATACCCT
>CAZAUB010000353.1:0-3277 GCA_964488195.1 uncultured Methylobacter sp.
CAAAAACGATTTCTCTTTTAAGAGAAATAGGTGTTGATTATGGACAGGGTTATATTTTTGGTAAACCGAGTGAGCAGTTCCTGGAGCGAGGTGTTTTTCAATTTAACGGGGCATTGCAAAGAGCCGATATACCAGTTAATTGGGCTTGAGTTGTTTTAAAGTTAGCCGATATTGTTCATTTTATGTTCATTATTAGACGGATAAAGTGATGACTCCTGATTTTGGTAATCATGTTTATGTATAATACAAAATTAGGATATGGATTATAGTTAGATAGAATAATGAATGTTGCAAGAGGTTATGGCAGAAAAAACGAAAAAACGCGGATCGGGTCGATACGACAATAAAAAAACGGCGCCCAAAAAATCAAGATCTCATTGGTTTAGAAATTTGGTGCTGGTTTCCATAGTCGGATTTGCGTTTATATTGGTGAGTTATCTGGGCTACCTGGATTACAACGTGCGCACCCAATTTGAAGGTAAACGCTGGGCTATTCCAGCACGGGTTTATGCCAGTCCGGTAGAGCTTTATGCGGGCTTTAACCTGACTGCCGCGAAGTTTGAAGAGTTATTGCAATCGCTGCATTACCGGCTGGATGTTCATTTGTCTTCGGAAGGCACGTATTTTAAAAACGGCTCACAAGTCAGTGTAAAAACCAGGGAGTTTACCTTCTGGGATCAGCCGCAACCCAGCAGCGTTATACGGGTCAATTTTACTGCGACAGGGATTGCCGATATCGTTGATGCGACGCAAACCAAAGACCTTGCCATTGTGCGTCTGGATCCCGTGCAAATCGGCAGTTTATATCCCAGGATCAAAGAAGACCGGATTTTAATTAAACTGGAGGAAGCGCCGGATGCGCTGATTAAGGGATTGCTGGCGTCAGAAGACCGGGATTTTTATCAGCATATCGGGATTTCATTTAAGGGCATTGCCAGGGCGATGTGGATGAACGTGCTGGCCGGTCATATGGTGCAAGGCGGCAGCACGATTACCCAACAGTTGGTTAAGAACTTCTATTTGACCTCGGAACGCAGTTTGTCGCGTAAGGTAAAAGAAGCCTTGATGGCGCTGATTTTGGAATATCGCTATAGCAAAGACGAGATCCTGGAAGCGTATTTGAATGAAATATATCTGGGACAGGATGGCGCCAGCGCCGTCCATGGTTTTGGTCTGGCCAGTGAATTTTATTTCGGCGGTTCTTTAAAGGACTTGCCGTTGGAGCATATCGCTTCGTTGATTGCGTTGGTTCGCGGGCCGTCCGAGTATGACCCGAGGCGCTATGCCGAGCGCTCCCTGCAACGGCGCAATCTGGTGCTGGAAGAGATGGAAGCGGAAGGCTATATCACTAAACAGCAGGCGGCAGTGGCAACAGCCAAGCCTTTAAATGTGATTGCCAATACCCACCGCTCAACCAATCGCTATCCGGGCTTTCTCGATCTGGTCAAGCGGCAATTAAGACAGGATTACAAGGAGGAAGATTTAACGTCCGAGGGGCTGAAGATTTTCACCACGCTGGATACGCGGGTTCAGGATGCGCTGGAGGATGCGCTGTCTAAAAAGCTCGATCAGCTGGAAAAACTGCCTAAAGCTAACGAGCTTGAAGCCGCCGCCGTAGTCACGCGCAGGGACAGCGGTGAAATAGCCGCGCTGATGAGCGGTCGTGAACAATCCGGTGCGGGATTTAATCGCGCCCTGGATGCAGTCAGGCCGATCGGTTCATTAATCAAGCCGGTCGTGTATTTGACTGCACTGGAATACCCTGACAAGTACACCATTACCACGCCGGTCAGCGATACGGCTATTTTGGTTAAAGGTGCGGGAGGCAATGACTGGAGCCCTAAAAACTATGATCATGAAGAACATGGTACCGTAGGCTTCCATACGGCGCTGGCGCATTCGTACAATCTGGCAACGGTGCGGATAGGCATGGATATTGGGGTGGCTCGAGTCGCCAAAACCTTACGGAGCATGGGCATCACTCGGCCGGTTGACCTGTTCCCGTCGTTCTTGTTGGGAGCCGCGCAGTTAACGCCGATGGAAGTCACCCAGATGTATCAAACGCTGGCCGGTGACGGTTTTGCAACGCCGTTAAAAGGTATCAGGGCAGTGGTTGCCGCCGACGGCACACGCCTGCAAAGTTATCCGTTTACGGTCAGGCAGGTGCTTGATCCATCGGTCACTTATATCGTCAATACCATCTTGCAGGAAGTGATGCATGAAGGTACCGGACGCACGGCGTATTCATCTTTTCCGGCAGACTATGGCTTGGTCGGCAAAACCGGAACCACCAATGATTCGAAAGACAGCTGGTTTGCCGGTTACACGGGCGATTATTTATCCGTGGTCTGGATAGGCCGGGACGATAACAAACCGGCCGGGTTAACCGGTGCGAGCGGCGCTTTGCAAGTCTGGATTTCGTTAATGAAGCAGATTTCAATCCAGCCGGTGACCCTGATTCCGCCCGACAATATTAAGATGACCTGGGTCGATCCGGCTAACGGCTTGTTGGCGAATGAAAATTGCGAGGGCGCGAAGCAGTATCCCTTTATTGCCGGTTCAGCACCGGAAGAATCTTCGCCGTGTGTAGATTCACCTTTTAATCGGGTTGAAACCTTGATTAACGATTTGTTACCGAATAATTAACAAGGCTATTTATGAAAAAAATTACAATTTTCGTTGGTTTGATTGCAATGTTTCTTTTTAATACGTCGGGCCATGCAGAAGATAAACCTGTCCGGCAGTTGAAAGCATTTTTAAAGAATACAAGCTCACTGACCGCAGATTTTAAGCAGGTATTGATTAATGAAGCGGGTAATCCTACTCAAACCAGTTACGGTGTTTTTTATCTGCAACGGCCGGGGAAATTCCGTTGGGATTATTTAAAACCCTTTCAACAACAGATAGTCTCTACGTCCGGGAAAGTCTGGTTTTATGATACCGACCTGGAGCAGGTCACCGTTAAAAAGCTCGATGAATCGGTGGGCTCAACACCAGCCTTGCTGTTAAGCGGCGAAATATCGCTGGATGAGAATTTCACTATGGAACAACAGGGTGTCGATGGCGATTTGATGTGGATAAAATTATTGCCTAAAAACCAGGAAAGTAGTTTTAAATACGTCCTGATTGGTTTAAATAATGATTCGCTGGGCGGCATGGAGTTGAGTGATAATTTTGGTCAACTGACGCGCATTTATTTTTCCAATGTGATCTTGAATCCGCCATTAAAACAGACCTTATTTGAGTTTAAAGCGCCCAAGGGTGTCGATGTTTTTTC
>CAZAUB010000354.1:0-3267 GCA_964488195.1 uncultured Methylobacter sp.
TGCCAGGGATGGCGGCCGAGACGGCTCCCGGCAGTCCTCGGCATTTCCTCCATCCCTGGAGGTCAGAAGTGTCGCAAGCGGTAGGGAACCAATGCGACCGGCTACCGGGGAGCAGCCAGGACGTGCATATTGTCTGCATCCATTTCGGCTTGACCGGCAAAGAGCGCCGCCTGCAAATAGGCAAGTTATCTGCGCGTATCGACAGCCATGTGCCGCACGATGCGCCGTTGATTATCGCCGGTGATTTTAACGACTGGCTGGGACAGGCCGATAGACTGTTCCACGATCATCTGGGTTTGCAGGAGATTTTCCACGAAATTCATGGACGCTATGCACGAAGCTTTCCGGCTTGGTTGCCCTTTTTACCGATGGATCGCATTTATTATCGCGGCTTAATCCCGGTATCGTGTGAACGGTTGACTCATGCGCCGTGGCATGCGCTTTCAGACCATGCACCATTGACCGCATCGTTTACCTTATGAACAGCACCCAGTCCAAACTGACCTTGCCCAATCTGCTGACCGGGTTTCGTTTTGTGGCAGCGCCTGTTTTGCTGTGGATGGCATGGTATGACTACCCCATCGCCTTTATGGGGCTGCTTGCGATTACCTTTGCTTCCGATTTGCTTGATGGCGTGGCCGCCCGCCTGACCGGTCAAGTGTCCCAGTTTGGCGCAACCCTAGACAGCTGGGCGGATGTCATCACTTACCTGACCATAGCACTGTGTTGCTGGTGGTTGTGGCCCGATGTGGTGAGCAGAGAACTGCTTTATGTCGGCCTGATTGTAGCCAGCTGCCTCTTACCTGCTCTGGCGGGTATGCTCAAGTTCGGGCGATTTACCAGCTATCATACCTGGGGGGTAAAAATTGCCGCTGCTGTTATGGGTTTGACCTTGTATGTGCTGTTTCTGGGCGGCCCGACATGGCCGTTCCGCATGGCTGCCGTAATGTGCATAGTTGCAGCCATTGAAGAGATAGTGATTACTTGGCTTTTGCCTGAACCTGAATCCAATCTGCGTTCAGTCTGGGATGTGTTGAAGCGATCCGTGCGAAATGATCGCTAACTATAAGCTTGGTAGGATGGGTAGAGGCTATAGCCGAAACCCATCATAATCAATGACCAATGAGATGGTTTTCATGTTGCTCTACCCGGCTACTTTGGATTCGGGCCATATTGATTGTCGCCGGATGTGCTGTCCAGAATCGTAAAGATAAAAAGCACGATACCGCCGATGATCGGAATCAGGCCGATAAACAACCACCAGCCGCTACGGTCAGTGTCATGAAGCCTACGAACAGTTACCGCTATGCTGGGAACCAGGACAGCCAGCGAGTAAATGCCGCTTAATAGGCCGAAGCCGGTTTCAACATTAAAAGTACCGCTAAAAAAATCAATGGTCGCAAGAAAGGCGCTGATAAGAAGATTAAACAGCAAGAAGAACCAATACTCTTGTCGGCTGGCTCTCCCGTTGAACTCTGCGTATTTTCTCAAAACTTCCAGATACCAATTCATAGTCTTTTCCTTCCGGTTTCCCCCATTGAGTGTGTTAGCTGACTGCCGGGGTTATGCAGTCAGCTAAAATATTGGTTGACGAAAAGATTTTGCCTAACCCGGCTACGTGGTTGACGTAGGCCGGAATAAGACCACCCAAGCGTAGCGCGAGGTGGCGTTTCCGGCGAATTCGGAGGATGTTGCCGGAAACACCAGTTCTCGCTACCGCTCAAACCGGCTTATTCCGGCCTACAGAGCTATTCGTGCCCCATGTCTTCTACATCGGGAGGCGCAACATCGCCCCAACCGCTTACATACCATCCAAGCATAGCGAAACGTGCAAAAGAGCTGTGCGGCCATTCGCCGGGCGTGGATACCAAGCCATGCTTGACCGGATTATAATGGATATAATCCAAATGTTTATGGAAGTCGTAATCGTCGCGGATACAATGATCATAAAAACGCGGCTGCCAAACGGTTTTCGCGCCGTTTTTTCGGATTTTTGCGGGGACATGTCGCGAAAAATCCGCCTTCACCATTTGCCAGCGGATGGAAAAATCGGTGTCACCCTCCGGCAAGCGCCATAAGCAATGCAGATGATCCGGTAAAACCACCGCCGCCAACAAATCAAAAGGGCGTTTTGCCTTTACCTCACGAAATGACCGGCGGAGTTGCTCCACCCGTACATTGTCGGCAAAAATCGGTTTGCGGCGATAACTTACCAAGGTAAAGAAATACGTCCCGCCGGGAATATACAAGCGTCGATAATCGCTCATGGGCAGACCCTCAAAACATTTGGCGTAGGCCGGAATAAGACCATCCAAGCGCGTAGCGCGAGGTGGCGTTTCCGGCGAATTCGGGGGGTGTTTGCCGGAAACGCCAGTTCTTGCTAACGCTCGAACTGGCTTATTCCGGCCTACAGGGCTGGGTTAACGGTTATTCTCAACACCGTTGATTTCAAAATACGCCATAGCAGCAAGTAGGTTTTTTTCGGCATCACCTTGATGAACGGCTAAATGGCAGTTCGCACAAAGAAGCATTAGATCATCTGGCGTGACCAATGTTGATTTATTTAATGTCGATAGTGGAATGATATGGTGCACCTCTATAATGTCGTCTTTTAAAAATGGATAGGCTTCGACAAACCGGAAGTTGCATAACTCGCAAAATAGCTTCCCGTGCTTATCAAGGAACAGGCTTATCTTCTGGTCTCTCAGCTTTCGGTCACGCTCGATGGATAAGTGAAGAACATATTTCTTCTCCCCCTCAAGGCCGTGTGGATACGTAGTTGCAATATCCTGCTCTCTGCCTCCAGCCCCTCCTTTGCTATGAGAACCGCTGTTAATAGTGGCCAGCACAGCAACATCAGATCGAAGTAGTTCTCTGAATTTTTCAGCTTTATATACATCCGGGAACGACGTTATTTTTGGCTTCTTATTATGGTTTGATTGTGCTGCTGCAAGAGCAAGCGCCTTGGCTTAATCATGCCCATATTTTTGTACTGAGAAGCACTTGTGTTTTACGTTGTAGTTCGCGTCATACCACTTTGCTTCCCAGAATACGTAGGGTTGATTCTTGCCTTTCCCTGACTTGAGTTCAATTCTATCCTCCGGCTCAAGTGCAATTGCCCTTGCGTGGATATGCTTAATTGTGACTGGGAATGACGCAAGTATTTCGTGCCTGTGCAAAATTGCCTTACGTAAACCATCCTCAAAAGATTCGGCTATGTCACTCTTAATTGTTGAACATAATTTATTCCTAACGTAGCGGATAGGA
>CAZAUB010000355.1:0-3265 GCA_964488195.1 uncultured Methylobacter sp.
TGATCAAGCCGCTGGAGCAGCAAGGCAAGTTAGCCAAGCGCTCCAGGGAAAAAATTGAAATGGAAATCGCCGACTATATTGTTATTGAACGCGATGGCCTGATTATCGGCTGCACCGCTCTGCACCCGGATGTGCAAGGCCGGTTCGGTGCGATTGCCTGCCTTGCCGTGCATCCTGATTACCAGGGATCGGCCAGGGGCAACCGCATGCTTGAGTATGTCTACCTCAAGGCTGGAGAGCTCAAGCTTAAAAAATTATTCGTGTTATCTACGCAAACCATGCACTGGTTTATTGAACGGGGATTTTTATCGTCGGATATTAGCGATCTTCCCGACCAGCTTAAGGTGCTGTATAACCCGCAAAGAAACTCTAAAATTCTTTGTAAGGACATTGCTTAACATCTTCTGATGGCCGACAACTCCGCCTGCATATCAATCTTGCAATTATCTGATTTGCATATCCTGGCGACACCGGAAGATAAACTGCTGGGAATTAATACGGAGCATTATTTCCACGCCTGCATTGAACAGGCCGTTCGGCTTCGCTCACGACAGGCTTTTGCTGCAAAACCTCATTTTGATTTGATTCTGCTCACCGGCGACTTGGCTCAGGAACCTTGCCTGGCAAGCTACCTGCGCATCTTAACCAGTCTTGAAGCTTATCAAACACCATGCCTTTGCCTGCCCGGTAATCATGATGATTACGCGCTCATGCAACAGGTATTTAATACCGACAGGGTTAATTGCCGCAAACAGGTTTTACTAAATAACTGGCAGCTGATTAGCCTGAACAGCCGGATACCTGGAGAACCAGGCGGTCGTCTGTCAAATGAGGAATTGGCATTTCTTGAAAACTGCTTAAGTGGAAACCCAAACTGCCACGCGCTTATCGCAGTCCATCATCATTGTCTGGAGACTAAAAGCCCCTGGATGGATACCATGATCATAGAAAACAGTCAGGAATTATTGGCGATAGTAGATAAATACCCGCAAGTAAAAGTCATAACCAACGGCCATATCCATCAGGTCATGGATATAAAGACCAACACCTATCGGGTATTGGGTGCACCTTCAACCTGCTTTCAATTTACCCCCGGAAGCACCGAATTCAGTGTGAACGATACGGCACCGGGTTATCGATTAATAGAGCTGTATGCGGACGGTCGGGTTGAATCAGAGGTTATCCGTTTACCGGAGCCATTGGTCGGATTGCAACCCAATGCACATGGATATTAAAAGCAGGTTCAAGGTTCAAGGTTCAAGGTTCAAGGTAAAACCGCATCCTACCGCTTGCGCCTTCTGCCTTTCGCCTTTTCAATGTCCTTAGTCAAATACCCGGACGCATTAACCGGGACGGTCTCGGCGGTCAGAATGGCACCTAACTCGCTCATCGCTTTTAGATAAACCTTGCGCTTAAAATACACCACGTCTTTAAGCGGTTCCCAGTAATCCACCCAGCGCCAGTCATCAAATTCCGGTTTGGCACACTGATCGAAACGCACATTCGATTCATGCGTTATCAAACGCAACATATACCAGATTTGTTTCTGGCCTATGCACAAAGGCAGGGAATTCTTGCGGATATAGCGCTCGGGCAACTGGTATCTCAGCCAATAGCGCGTACGCCCAAGCACCTGGACATGCTGCTGTTGCAGCCCCGTTTCTTCGCACAACTCCCGATACATCGCAGTTTCTGGGTCTTCATTCGAATTAATCCCGCCTTGCGGGAATTGCCATGAGTTTACACCCATTCGTTTTGCCCAAAACACGCGACCCTCGTCATTGCAAAGGATGATCCCGACATTGGGCCGGTATCCTTTAGAGTCAATCATGTTAAAACCTGTGTTTTTACCTTTCCTATATCTTTAATCTTGCTAATGGTAAAATTATAAAAAAATAGGTCAGTAATTTAAATTAATGACTGCATTGTTCCATAAATAAAGTGCATACGCCATAGGGCAAAGCTCTTTTTAATATCTTGAGACAGGTTTAACCGTGAGCTTAGCGATTTTTGATTTAGATAACACCCTGATTGCCGATGACAGCGACTACCTATGGGGGCAGTTTCTTGTCGATCAAGGCATTGTTGATAAAAATCACTACGAAAGCGCCAACGCCAAATTCTACGATGACTACAAACAAGGCACTCTGGATATTGTCGAGTTTCTCCGCTTTTCGCTACAACCTTTAGCGGATAATAACCCCGAACAACTCTATCAGTGGCGGACGCAATTTATAGAAGAAGCCATCAAGCCGCTGTTGTTAGAACCAGCACAACTGCTGATCGACAAACATAGAAACCGGGGCGATACCTTGCTGGTCATCACCGCAACCAACAGCTTTGTTACCGAGCCGATAGTCCAGCTGTACGGCATTGAAAATTTACTGGCGACCACGCCGGAATTTATCGATGGCCGATATACCGGCGGTTTTAACGGCGTCCCCTGTTTTCGGGAAGGCAAAGTCAAGTTGCTGGAAGCATGGTTAAAAGATTCAACCGAAACCATGCAGGACAGCTGGTTTTACAGTGATTCCCATAACGATTTGCCGTTGCTTAAGCTGGTAGACCATCCGGTTGCAGTTGATCCCGATGAAAAACTGACCGAATTCGCCGATGCTGCCAACTGGCCGATCATCAGCCTCAGAAACGGCCAATGTCCGACGGATCATTTTCATAAATAGAAATCCGGCAAAAGGCGAAGGACGAAGGGCAAAAAACTTGCATCAAGGCTTAATGGTTTTTCTAATTCTTAGCCCTTAGCCCTTAGCCCTTAGCCCTTAGCCTTAAACCTTAAACCTTAAACCTTAAACCTTTTGCCCTTCGCCTTCAGCCTTTTATTTTATGAATATCATGACTTTCCCAACCATTGAATCTTTCGTCGGTAATACGCCTTTAGTCAGGTTGCAGCGTTTGCCCGGCAATACCGGCAATACTATCCTGGTTAAACTGGAAGGCAATAATCCGGCAGGTTCGGTAAAGGATCGTCCTGCGCTCAGCATGATTAAACATGCTGAACAAAGAGGCGAGATTAAACCCGGCGACCGGTTGATTGAGGCGACCAGTGGCAACACCGGTATTGCGTTGGCGATGGCGGCGGCGATCAAGGGCTATAAAATGACTTTGATTATGCCGGATAACATGAGTGAAGAACGCCGGGCGTCGATGAAAGCTTACGGTGCCGAGATTATCCTGACGCCAGCGGCGGGTAGCATGGAGGCGGCGATTGATCTGTCCAGGGAAATGGAAGCTGCGGGCAAGGGGAGGG
>CAZAUB010000356.1:0-3252 GCA_964488195.1 uncultured Methylobacter sp.
GCCACGGCCGAGAATGCCGGTGCAGCCAGGGAATTGAAAAAGTCTCAAGCTCCCGATTTGATTCTGCTTGATATTTGGATGCCGGATACCGACGGCATTACTTTATTGAAGGAATGGGTTGTCGAAGAAGCCATGCTTTGTCCTGTGGTTATGATGTCGGGGCACGGTTCCGTTGAAGCCGCTGTTGAGGCAACCCGGCTGGGCGCTTATGATTTCCTGGAAAAGCCGTTGTCCCTGGCAAAATTATTATTGATTGTAGAAAGAGCTTTGGAAGCTGGCAGTCTGCAAATAGAAAATGCCGGACTTAAGCAGCAGTTGGTCGCCGATATTGAGCCGGTCGGCAGGAGCGCTACCGTTGCGAGAATCAAGGATCAATTAAAGCGTCTGGCTCAGCATGATGCCAGGGTGTTATTCGTCGGCGAGGCGGGCGTGGGTAAGGAGATGTACGCCCGGTATTTGCACAATAACAGTGCGCATCGGGATGGCCCTTTTGTGGATGTGGCGGTAGGCAGCATATCGCCGGAAAATTCGGCGGTGGAGTTTTTCGGCAAAGAGGACGCGGGCAAGGTTTATCCAGGTCTATTGGAGCGGGCGCATAAAGGCACGCTGTTTTTAGGTGAAATAGGCGGCATGGATAAGGAAACCCAGCTAAGGCTGCTCGGCGCTTTGGAGTCTAGTTCTTTCCTGCGGGTAGGCGGCAGCGAGGCGGTTCGGGTTGATGTCCGCGTGGTGGCGTCAACCCGCATTGCCTTGGATGAGGAGGTCAAAGTCGGGCGCTTTCGGCAGGACTTGTATTATCTGCTTAATGAGGTCTCGCTCGATATTCAAGCGCTACGGGAGCATAGTGAGGATGTGCCGGCATTGCTGAGTTTTTATGTCGATTATTTTGTCACCCAGGATAGATTGCCTTTTCGGAAGTTTTCCATGGCAGCGCAAAACTTCTTACGCAATTACAGCTGGCGCGGCAACGTGCGGGAATTAAAGAACCTGGTGCAACGGTTGATGATTCTGGGTGCCGGCGAAGACATAGAGCTGGATGAGGTGAAGGCGGCGCTGGGTTCGGAGATTGGTGACACTCTTCATTCCCATTCGGTGCCTGAGTTTTATAATTTACCGTTAAAAGAGGCCAGGGATCATTTTGAGAAGGCTTATCTGGAATACCATTTTGAGCGTACCGGCGGCAGTGTTGCAAAATTGTCAGCCGCAGTGGGTATGGAGCGAACGCATCTGTATCGCAAGTTACATTCATTGAATATAAAATTATAGGCGAAGGGCGAAGGGCGAAAGGTGTGCGGTTTTTTCGCCTTTCGCCCTTCGCCTTTCGCCTGAATCACAAATAAACTTGAAACATCCGGTGTTTCTTAGTAGAATTCCGTTTTTTATATTAAGCCTTTAACAGTAAGCCTAAGCAACGATGAAAACATTTAGTGCAAAGCCAGCAGAAGTTAAGCGTGATTGGTACGTGGTCGATGCAGAAGGAAAGACGCTGGGTCGTCTTGCTTCTGAGATTGCGTTACGCCTTCGCGGTAAACATAAACCAGAATACACACCGCATGTTGATACCGGTGATTACATTATTGTAGTAAATGCAGAGAAGATAGGCGTTACCGGCAATAAGGAAAAGGATAAATTGTATCAGCGCCATACAGGTTACATCGGTAATCTTAAGACTGTTACTCTGGGTAAATTGAGAAAAACTTTCCCTGATCGTATTCTTACTACAGCAGTTAAAGGAATGTTACCTAACAATCCACTGGGTCGTGCAATGTTCAAGAAATTGAAAGTTTATGCAGGGCCTGAACACGATCATCAGGCTCAACAGCCACAAGTATTAGAATTATAAGCGGGTAATTATGGCAGCAGCTCAGTATTACGGAACAGGTCGTCGCAAATGTGCAATAGCACGTGTTTATGCAACGACAGGTACCGGAAAAATCACTATTAACAAAAAAACTATCGAAGAATATTTCGGTCGTAAAACTGACCAGATGGTTTCTCGTCAGCCACTGGGTTGTGTTGATATGGAAGGTAAATTCGATATCAATGTCATCGTTAAAGGCGGCGGTCCCTCCGGCCAAGCCGGCGCTATTCGTCACGGTTTGACGCGTGCGTTGATGGTATACGATGAAGCATTGCGTCCTGCGCTCAGAAAAGCCGGTTTTGTTACCCGCGATTCACGTATTGTAGAACGTAAAAAAGTAGGTTTACATAAAGCCAGAAAACGTCCGCAGTACTCGAAACGTTAATCGACTACTTCCATGTAGTAACTCTGGTTACGCATGTGGAAATAAAAAAGGCTGCATTCGTAAGGGTGCAGCCTTTTTTTATGACTATTCAAAAGAGGAGGGGCTGTGAAAATTTCGATTGTTGTTCCTGTTTATAATGAAGCCGATAATATCATCTCTTTAATTACCGAGATTGTTACTGCAATGAGTCAGGCCGAAGCCTATGAAATTATCTACGTCGATGACGGCAGTAATGATGATACAGCGGCAGTTTTAAAGCAGACACAACAAAATGTCAAAGCGCTGAGAGTGATTCGACATCAGCAAAGCTGCGGGCAAAGCGCCGCTATTTATACCGGGGTAAAGGCCGCAAACTACCCCTATATTGCAACGCTGGATGGTGATGGACAAAATGATCCGGCCGATATTCCCCGGTTGTATGAGGTATTGATACGGCAAAGAAAAATCAGCAGCAATTTACGGATGGTAGCCGGTTGGAGAAATAAACGTCATGATTCCGCTTGGCGGCTTTTTTCATCGAAACTGGCCAATGCTGTTCGTTCCGGCCTATTAGGCGACAATACACCGGATACCGGTTGCGGATTAAAGGTGTTTTTAAGGGATGAGTTTCTGGGGTTGCCGTATTTTGATCACATGCATCGTTTTCTACCCGCGTTGATTTTAAGGGCGGGTGGACAAGTGATTTCCGAACCGGTTAACCACAGAGCCAGAGCGCATGGTTATTCAAAATATGGTACGTTAGATCGGCTTTGGGTGGGAATTGTCGATATATTAGGCGTGATATGGTTGCAGAAACGGGCAAAACTGTCGGAGGCGAACGAAAGTGAACGTGGATAAAGAGACCATTTGGCTCATTATAGGTTTTGCAGGACAGGCGCTATTTTCGGCTCGATTTATCGTGCAATGGCTTAAGAGCGAACGCGAGAAAAGAAGCGTATTTCCTATCGCTTTCTGGTATTTCAGTATCGGTGGCGGCGTTACCCTGCTGGCTTATGCGGTTTACCGG
>CAZAUB010000357.1:0-3247 GCA_964488195.1 uncultured Methylobacter sp.
CTTGTCGAAGGGTGGACGGTTAAGCCGTTCATGGTTCGACAAGCTCACCACGAACGGCTTAACCTTAAATTGTCCCGTGTTAAGTTGAAAGCCCTGTATTTTACATAGAACCCAAATGGAGAATATCTATGAGCAACCTGACCAGTAAAACATGTGAAGTATGCAGAGTTGGCGCACCATTGGCTACTCAGGCGGAAATTGACGAATTTATGCCGCAATTACAGGGCTGGGAGCTCGTTGAAATCGACGGCATCAAGCGCTTAAAAAAAATCTTCAAGTTCGATAACTTTGAAGATGCCTTGTCGTTTACCAATAAAATCGGCGCACTATGCGAACAAGAAAACCACCATCCGGCAATTTTAACGGAATGGGGCAAGGTGACGGTGACCTGGTGGTCTCACAAGATAAAAGGATTACACGTTAATGATTTTATTATGGCGGCCAAGACCGACGCTTTAGTATAGCGTGGATTCAACTCTGAAGTGCAACTCCAGTCATCATGCGGCCTTTCGCCCGGTTTCGCCAACAAACACCACATGGGGGTTTGATAGTTGAGTGCTTTTTGAGATCGATGATTAAGCTAGTGCACAAGTAAAAATTGAATTGCACTTATTAAGTTGAATCTAAGTAATGTTGCAAACTCTGTTCAGGATTGAGCACATTAAGCTAATACCACTGACCGTCCTGGAGCTAAGAAAAGTCATCCGCCGCCTCAAGGCAGCAAAAAAGGCTCGAAATTAATGAAGCTTCAAGCAAACACATGCTGCGATGCATTTGAAAATGGAACGCCCATGTTATATTCGGTATTCATCAACGGCGATGCTTTCATTACCTCTCCTGATGGAGAGGATTAGGGTGAACTACCGTGCAGTTGACAAGCAAGTTTGACAACTACTAACGAGATAGAGTAAAAATAAAATTCCCGCGTCGTTACGCTCCTATGGGGTAGTAACCTTCACTGGATACGCAGGTTACCCGATAATCCGGTGACCGTTCAAACTGATGAGGAGAAAACGATCATGAGTAAAAAAGACGACATCGTTTTGCGAAATAAAAAGGAAGACCCGGTAGAAGAAAAGACTTCCGGCACTGCGAAAGACATCATATTGATTACCGGTATCGGCGGCTTCCTCGGGCTTTCACTCAGTAAAGTGCTGGCACAGGATTATCGTGTCATCGGTTTAGATCGAGAATCCGAATGTTCAAGGTATCCGGATTGTGTGCCCTGCGATCTAACCTCGGACAGGTCGGTCAAGAAGGCCATGGACGAGTTGCAAAAGCGCTTTGGCAGGCGCTTCGTCTCGGTCATACACTTGTCCGGCTACTATGATTTCACCGGCGAGCCCAATCCGCTCTATGAGGAAGTCAATGTCAAAGGCACCCGCCGCTTGCTGCAGGCCCTGCAAGACTTCGAGATCGAACAGTTCGTCTATGCCAGCACCATGCTCGTTCACGCTCCCACCGAGCCCGGCGTGCCGATCACGGAGGATTGGCCGCTACAGCCCAAGTGGGCCTATCCACAGTCAAAGCTTGAGACGGAAGAAGTCGTCCAAAACGAGCATGGCGCCATTCACTATGTGCTGCCGCGTATCGCGGGCGTATACACGGATCATGTCCAGCCGCCGACGCTGGCGCATCAGATACAGCGGATATACGAACGCCAGTTTGCAAGCCGTGTCTTCGCCGGCGTTATCTCCCACGGCCAGTCGTTTCTTCATATCGACGACCTGCTCGATGCTATCGTTCGCATTGTCCGGCGGCGTAATGAGTTACCTGCCGAGACCAAACTGCTCCTGGGCGAGCCATCGACGATGGGCTATGAGGCTCTGCAAAACGAACTTGGGTTTTTGATCCACGGCGAAACATGGGCGACGGAAACTCTGCCGAAAATTCTAGCCAAGACCGGTGCCCGGTTGCAGAACCAGATGGAGATTGTCATTCCGGATTCTATCGATAAAGGCGAAAAACCTTTTATCAAGCCGTTTATGGTTGACCTGGCTGATGATCATTATGAGATGGATATCTCCAGGGCTCGGAAGCTGTTGGATTGGGAGCCCAAACATTCGCTACGCGACGCTTTGCCGGCGATTGTGAAAGAGCTCAAAGCCGACCCCTTGAGCTGGTATAAGCGCAATAAACTCACGCCGCCCGAATGGATTGAGACCATGGCCGCGCAGGCTGAACCCGCCGATCAGTTCCTGGAAGCCTATAACCGCTCGTCGCGCGACGAGCGTCGGCAAAACCTCTGGGCGCATTTTCTCAACATGAGCATGGGTACCTGGCTGATGACTAGCCCGCCCATTTTGGGTTATCAAGACCAGGCGATGGTAGTCAACGATCTGATAAGCGGCGCCCTGGTGTTTCTGTTGAGCGCGCTATCGCTCTCGCGAACCATGGCTTGGGCGCGCTTCGCCAACGCGGCGGTGGGGCTGTGGCTGCTGTTCGCGCCCTTGGTCTTCTGGACGCCAAGCGCTTCGGCTTATCTCAATGATACCTTGATAGGTTCACTGGTGATCGGCTTCGCGATCCTGGCGCGCCCCATGCCGGGCGTCGGCATGCTGGCGAGCATGTCCGGCCCCGACATTCCGCCCGGATGGGACTACAGCCCGTCGTCGTGGATGCAGCGCGTGCCCATCATCTTCCTGGCATTCATAGGGCTCTATGTCTCCCGTTATCTGACCGCCTATCAATTGGGCCATATCGGGAACGCCTGGGATCCCTATTTCGGCGACGGCACCGAGCGCATCATCACCTCCGACATCTCCAAGGCCTGGCCCGTTCCCGATGCCGGTCTGGGCGCCGTGACCTATGTGCTGGAGATTCTTACCGGCATCATCGGCGGCCGCGATCGCTGGCGCACCATGCCGTGGCTGGTGATCCTGTTTGGCGTGATGATCGTGCCCCTGGGCGCCGTCAGCATCTTCTTCATCATCATCCAGCCCATCCTGCTCGGAACCTGGTGCACCCTCTGCCTGATTGCGGCGGCGGCAATGCTGATCCAGATTCCCTATTCCGTCGACGAACTGATCGCCACAACCCAGTTCTTGCTGGAGCGCCGACGTAAAGGCAAGTCGGTCATCCTGGCCTTGTTGCGCGGCGACACCATGGAGGGCGGCCGCAAAATGGAAGACGAGGATTTCGATGCTTCGGCCGGGGTTATCCTCAAGGACATGCTCGGTGGCGGCGTCAATCTGCCCTGGTCGCTGGCTGGCAGCATAGCCATAGGGGTTTGGCTGATGTGCACCCG
>CAZAUB010000358.1:0-1933 GCA_964488195.1 uncultured Methylobacter sp.
ATCAGCCAGTTGATCATTCTTAACCCCATGTCCAGGTTGCCGACATTGCCGATATAGGCGTTAGAGAGGAAGTCGCCGTCACCGACAACGACGATGCGCTGCTCGACGGGCCTGTCTTGACCTCGTTCAGAGATTGCCGAAGAAGCCTGTCCTGAGCTTGTCGAAAGGGCCTGTCCTGAGCTTGTCGAAGGACGGGTCAATGCATAAGCAAAAGCAAGCGGGCCTTGTTTTTCGTCGCCATCGGCATCGAAAACAATTTTTCCGGCTATGGGGCCGGTTTCCGTCCATGACTGTAATGCGCTTTTGAGCAATTCCACGGATTGAAAATTGGTTTCCTCGATGATTTCCAGCGCGGCGGCAACGGGATAAACGGTTATGGTCTGTAAGCCTTGGGTGATCGGATGGGGAAGATAATCGCTGGCGAGTACGAAGCTGGGATCGTTAATGCCGTAAAGCTTGGAGCTGCTGTCCACGAGAGTTCCCGGCAGCTGGCGCAAGCCTAGGAGCTGTTGCAATGCGTCCAAATAGTGGTTGCCCGGATCGGTCAGCAATAGCAAGTTGCCGCCTTGCTGGACATAGCGTTTGACCAGTTCAAGCTCACCTGTCAGCAACGGCACGGCGGGGGCGGTAAGCACAAGCAATGCGGAGTTGCCTGGAATGTCCGGCATGGTTGCCAGATTGATAGATTGAGCCTTGATTTTGCGGCGATCCAGTTCCTTGCCGAATTGGCCTAAATCGAAATTGGCGATGCCGTCCGAAGCGCGTTCGCCATGACCGGTCAGAAAGGTGACCCAGCGTTCATCGGCGTTAGCCAGTTGCAGCAGCGCATTGGTCAGCGACGATTCGTCGATAAAGTTCAGCTTCTCGCTACGGCCCTGATATTCGACAATAATGACGCCCGCCGCGTCTATGTTCAGTTCTCGGGTTTTTTCCGGTTGTGAATCGGGGTCTATAAAGGTCAACGCCAGATCGGCTTTATGGCGTTTATAGCGGGCTACCAATTGTGCAATCTGGCTTCTTAGCGACGGGTCTTTTTTAACATAGGCGGTGAGTTGTATCTTATCAGGCAGCGATTCCAGCAGTTTTTGCGAGGCCTGGGACAGACTGTTGCCGCTATTTATGGTTATGTCGGTTTCTGCGCTGTAGCGGGTGCTTAACCAGGCCAGTGTACCGAGCAGGCACAATAGAGCCAGGGTAATCAGACCGTTTTTTAAGCGGATTTGCTGGTGTTTATGCGGCGATATTTTCATTTTTGCAACCGGTCGTTATCGAGGCTGCGGATACTCAGCGCGATGAAGGTGGTGGTAAACAGCAAAAAATAACTGACATCGACCGTGCTGATCAGGCCGCTTTGGATGTTTTGGAAATGCCTGAGGATCGACAGATATTCAAACAGTTCGCTACGTTGATCGTTCATGCCGACCGACCAGTCTAAAATCCACAGCAGCAGCAACATACCGAAGGTGCCCATCGCAGCAACGGTGGGGTGACCGGCGATGCAGGACATAAACAGGCCGATCGCAGTAAAAGCGGTGACCAGCAGCAGTAGGCCTAAGATATTGGCGAACAGTTTACCCAAATCCAGCTCGGCGCCGACCAGCAAAGATAACGGCATCAGGGTGATCAGCGCAATGATCAGCAACATCAGCCCGAGTATGCCTAAATACTTGCCGAGAATAATGTCGATATTGGAAACCGGTGCGGACAGCAGCAGGGACAAGGTTTTATTGCGGCGTTCTTCGCAGATCAGACGCATGGTTAATAACGGCGTGACCAGCAAAAGAATAATGCCCGCGTTGCCGAATAATGGCGGCACGATAATATCAGTCAAGCCGGGCGCGCCTTCCATGGTAGCCAGTTTGGGCTGGAGCGAGGTGAAGGCTTCAACCTGGGTTAAAAACAGGAACGCCAGGATGAATTGCAGGATGGCTAA
>CAZAUB010000358.1:2033-3232 GCA_964488195.1 uncultured Methylobacter sp.
CCGACCCGCTGCTGAAAGCCCTTGGACAGGTTGGCGATCAGCCGGTCGGTAACATCGGTTAAACCGCAGCGCTCTTGAGCCCGGTTGATGGCATCAGCGACGGACAGCTTGGCGATGCCGTGAAGTTGGGCGCAATAAAGCAGGAATTCCTGCACGGTTAGTTCCTTGTATAGCGGCGGCGTATCGGGCAAATAGCCCAGACTCAGTTTGGCGGCTTTGGGCTGATCCAATAGATCGAAACCGTTGATTTTAATTTGCCCGGCGCTGGGTGCGAGATTGCCGCACAGCATTTGCATGGTGGTGGTTTTGCCCGCGCCGTTGGCGCCTAAAAAACCGAGCACTTCGCCTTTGGCTAAGGTGAAACTGACATCGTTAACGGCGCACTGTTTGCCGTAATAACGGGTCAGGTGTTCGGCTTCGATAAGGCTAGTCATGTCGGCGGCTAAAGCTGTTGCAGCAGGATTTGTAATTCAGCCTGGATTTTTTTGCGGTAAAACAAAAATTTCCAGCGGGTGCCGCCGCAACGCTTCCAAAGAATGGCTGAACGTATCCCGGCCAGCAGACAGGCGCGTATTTTATTGACGATGTCGGGTTTGGATAAGTATTCCTGTTCACCATTGACCATGATTCTCGGTTGCAGGGTGCTGATGGTAGTGTGATAAATGTCGCCGAGATTCGCCAGTACATTTTCATGCAGCAGGCCAAAATGTTCCGATTGTGCCTGGGCGCGCTCAATTCCGGTGAAAATGGTTTTAAGCATGGCCGGTTGCTTGGCTAGCTGATTCTCCAGAAAAACCAGCGAGGCGGCATAGCGCGCCTGTTCGGGATTGGCAATTTTAAGACCGGACATTTGATCGGTGAGCTGTTCAATTCCCAGCTTAAGTCCCGATAATCCGCCGTAGACATTTTCCACGCCATGCTCATCGCTAATAAAAAGACTGGCAATGCTGGCCTCAAGAGCTACCGAGTCGGCGCTGCCGGTTGTTGCCAGTTGTTGAACCAGTGCCGCTGCCTGGGCAATGCCGACAAGAGCAATAGTTTGGTTGGCGATAGTATTTAACGACATATATTTATTTTATATTGCCCATAACGTCTTTTGCCCAGTTTATACTGTGAATATAAGCATCGCCAATGATGGATTGGTCAATATCCCTAAATGATATTGATGAAATATCCCAATGCTCATAACTGATAACACA
>CAZAUB010000359.1:0-3222 GCA_964488195.1 uncultured Methylobacter sp.
CTCGGCACCCCCGTTATCGGCATGTCCCTTTTGTGCTGGATGACCCTGCCGCCGGGTTTGGCCCTGTTGGCTGGGCAGTTGGATGGTCGGCTCACGCTCTCCTACAACTACCTGTCCCCGGCAGTGGACGAGGCTTGGCTTGATGCGGTCATTGCGCAAATGAACGTTGAATTGTTGGCCGAGGTCTAATCGATGTTGTTAGTCCCCTTTATACGCCAATGTCGGCAACAGCCCGAGGCAGTCGCCTTGGTGGAAAGTGATCGTTACCTGTCCTACGGCGATTTGCTGGCGCATGCGCAATCCGTTGCGGCCGGTTTGCAAGGACTGGGCGTTCAGCCAGGCCAGCCTGTCGCCGTTCATCTGGATCGCGGCATTGACGCAGTCATCGCGATATTCGGCGTACTGCTGGCCGGTGCTTGCTATGTACCTCTCGACTTGAAAAACCCAAAGCCGAGGCTAGCCTTTATTATCGCCGACGCAAAGGTTCATGCGGTGCTGGGCTTGGGCGAAGCGCCCGCTTGGCTGGATGCAAGCTTGTGGCTAGACATCGACACCTGTTCCGAGGAGCCTCCAAAGCCGGTCGAAACGCTAGCCGATTCTCTGGCCGCCATTCTTTACACCTCCGGTTCCACCGGCCAACCTCGCGGCGTGGCTTTAAGCCATGGCGCGGTGGCGGCTTTCGCGTTATGGGCCGCAGGCTTGGTAGCATTGCAAGGCAATGACCGCATCGCCAGCAGCACACCGTTTTTTTTCGACCTGTCCACTTTCGATCTCTATGCCGTTTTGGGGCGCGGAGCCGGTCTGTATTTCGTTCCATCCGTGCTGAGCTTATCCCCGGCCCGCCTCAGCGCTTGGCTAAAGGAACAAGCCATCAGCGGCTGGTACACCGTTCCTTCCCTGCTAGCTTTCCTGGCTTATAAAGGCAATTTGGCACAAACGCCTTTGGAATCCTTGCGGTTTCTGATCTTCGCAGGGGAAGTGTTCCCCACCCCCGCCTTGATGGATCTGGCTGCCAGCCTGCCCCGAACTGCGCTTTACAATTTTTTCGGCCCCACCGAAACCAATGTGTGTTGTTATTGGCCGGTGCAGCGCGAGCGCTTGCTAGCGGATGAGAATATCCCCATCGGCCTGCCTGCTGTGGGTTGTGAGCTTCACCTCCATGCCGAAACCGGCGAACTCTGGGTGCGAGGCACCAGTCTTGCAAGCGGCTATTGGACTCAAGGCTGGTTGCAGCCCTTTCTGAACGAGGAAGGCTGGTATCCCACCGGCGACCGCGTGAGTTTGGTCGATGGCGAATACCGCTTTCATGGAAGACTCGGACGCATGCTCAAATGCTCCGGTTATCGGGTCGAGCCGGCGGAGATCGAAGCCGCCGTCAATGCCATGACTGGGGTAATAGACTGTGCGGTAGTCGGTATCGACGATCCTGCCGCCGGGCAGCGCCCGGCCTTGGCATTAGTCTTGGAATCCACAGCGACCCCTGCCGAAATCCGCACTGCTTTGCTCCGGCAATTACCGTCCTACATGCAGGCTAGCCGCTGCATCGTAGTGGAGGAACTGCCCCGCCTGCCCAACGGCAAGCTGGATTACAGCCAAGTGCGTACCTTGCTGGAGGCGCAACAATGAATCTGGAATTCGCCGATTTTCCTCCTTACGCCAAGCCTAGTAGTGAGGCCTTAATCCAATCCCGTTTCCGCGCTGTCGCGGATCGAGGTGTTTTACGCCATGCGCTACCCGAGTGCTTTGGCGGGTATGGCGATGACTTTGCAAGCCTGTACCGAAGCCACCGCCGTTTGGGCGAGGCCAGCCGAGATCCCGGTCTGGTGTTGATGGTAAATGCCCATTTGTGGGGGGCGGTGTTTCCTATCTTGCTGTACGGAGACGAGACACAACGGCAACAGTTTTTGCCGCCGCTGCTGGCCGGACAATGGCTGGGCGGACATGCCATTACCGAACCTTCTTGCGGTTCCGATGTGCAGGCCATGACCAGCTGCGCCGAGCGGAGTGGTGAGGGGTTCATTTTGAACGGCGAAAAACGTTATATCACCAATGTCCCTCTGGCAGATTGGCTGGTGGTTTATGCCAAGCTGGAGGGGCGGATCACCGCGTTCCTGGTCTCCCGCAATGATTCCGGTTGCAGGTTCAGCCGTGAGAGGGCTTTGGACGCTTGCCAAGGCAGCGCCACCGGCAGTGTCATGCTGGAACATTGCCGACTCGATGCCACACGTCTGTTGGGCAAGGCCGGGGCGGGGGCGCAGATGATCCAGAAAGCCTTGGAGTATGAGCGGGCTTTCGTGTTTGGCGGCATCGCCGGGATCATGGAATGGCAGTTGTCGGAAGTTGTCCGCCATAGCCGGGAAAGGCGCTCTGGCGGCGTTCACCTAGGCCACCATCAGGCCATTGGCCATCGTATCGCGGACATGAAGCTGCGGCTGGATACCATCGACTTGTGGCTAGCGGAATGCGCCAGGCTTTGCGATGCAGGTCAAAGACTGACTCTTGCCTCCGCGCAAACCAAGCTCTATGCCGCCGAGGCGTTTTTGCAGTCGAGCCTGGACGCAGTGCAGATCATAGGTGCGGCGGCATTGGAGCCGGGGAGTGCGATGGCCGACTTGGTGCAAGACGCCCTGGCCGGACGCTTGTTTTCCGGCAGTTCGGAAGTGCAGAAGAACCTTATCGCCGCTTTGCTTGGTACCGGCGAAGCCTACCGGGGTAGCGCCCCGACTGGTAAACTATGAACATAAAAGCCACAGATCAACACAGATTAAACAGATTGACCTCGTTCCCACGCGCTACGCTCATCGTTATACACAAGTATTTTCAAGCACGTCATTCCGGCAGGGATTGCCGGAATCTAGAAGCCATGGATGGCAATGCCGAAGAGGCAATGAGTGTGTATATCGGCATGGACAGTAACTTGGTGGTTTTACAGGTGTTTGATCAATGTGGAGTGCCAGCCGAAAGTTTCACATCCCTGTGCTCTGGATCCCGGCAATCCCTGCCGGGATGACGGTGTCTCGCAGACACTTGTGTATAACGGAGCGTGCTGCGTTGCCTCGGCAATTGCTCCTGCATCCATGCAAGTCGTAAAGCGCCTGCTGTTGGTGAGAAATAGTCCGTAGCGCGGACTGTCAGAATTCCCACGTAGCGCGTCACTGCCATTAAGTTAAGGATTTTAGTGAGTGCTGGTTCCCAAGCTGGAGCTTGGGAACCAGCGTAATA
>CAZAUB010000360.1:0-3219 GCA_964488195.1 uncultured Methylobacter sp.
GAGGGAGGGCTGGCCTGGGTCGGCGGCTATGTCTCATTGGCTGCGGCTATCAGCCTGCTTGCTGTGTATTTGATGCGTGAGACCCGTGATAATCGTTGGGTGTAAAAAGTCGTGTAGCCCGTATGCAGCGCAGCGGAATACGGGAAACAATGGACAAAATATCTACAACGATCAGAACACGGGGAAGCGGGTGGGCATTGATTCGTCGTATTGGATGGCCGACGATAATGTCTTTGCCTACGATTATAACCCGGATTCCGCAAAGCTCCATCCAGGCTACTTGCTGTAATCTTATTGATGGAACGAACTACTAGCAAGGATTTCCCTGATAATTATTCCAGGCTGATTGATATGACTATGCAAAAAAACCTATTACGGCTTTATCCCAATTCCTGCGAAAAAGTCTCCATTAAAGGTTTATATCTTGCCCATCAACTACATAAACTGGGCACGACTGAATCGCCCTTTGTTTATGCCAACTTCCTGTCGAGTCTGGATGGGCGCATTGCGTTGGAAGATACTGTCCAAGGCACATACATCCCCAAGCATATAACAACAGCTTCTGACTTTGGCCTGTTCATGGAGTTGCATGCGCAGGCAGACTGCCTCATTACTCATGGCGGCTATATGCGGGCACTGGGTGAAGGACGCCTGGGTAACATATTGCAGGTTAAAAACAAAAATCTTGTTGAATGGCGCCGGAACAATGGCTTAAAACCTCAGCCAGCCGTGATCATCGCCAGCGCCAGCCTGAATTTTCCGCTCCACAATAGTCTCCACGAACATGCGCAAGCCGTTTATATAGCCACGGGAAGAAATGCCGATCCGAACCGTATCCGTTACTGGCAAGACTTAGGATACCCCATACTTTTTACAGGCGAAGATCAAAAGGTTCACGGCGCGCCTTTGATTCATGAGCTAAGCGGGTTAGGTTACAAAACTATTTATCTTGTTGCCGGACCGCAAATGCTGGACACTGTAATCCGGGAAAAGCAGTTATCAAGGTTATACCTGACTATTACCCACCAGTTAATAGGCGGCAAAGACTTCCGTACCTTATTGACCGGATCAACGCTTGAATCGGAAGGCAACCTGATACTGGAAGCACTGTATTACGAACAGGACTCGCCGCCCGGATCCGGCCAGTTTTTTATTCAATTCGGCCTGGAGTGATCCACTAACACTGGCACTTAAATTTGATTTTTTAAGGGGGAGCACATGAAACAATGGGTCTGCACAACCTGCGGCTATAACATGATCGGCGATCCCCCTGATGTCTGCCCCTTTTGCGGAGCCCATTGCGATAAATTTCTTAGCTGGGAAGTAGCCGAAAAAACCTATCGCGTCACCGCCACTCAAATCAATGACAGCGTTACCCAACTGGTCTCTGTACCCAAACTGGGACTGGAACATGCGGCCTACCGGATTGAAACGGAAAATGAGGCTGTATGGATCGATTGTCCTTCCGTATTTAACCGCACACTGGAACCGGTGCGTAAAATATTCTTTACTCACCCGCACTTTATGGGTGCATCTAATCAATACCGTGAGCTCTGGAATGCAAAAGTCTACCTGCATGCCTTGGATGCAGAACATCCCTTGATCAAATCTTTTCCGGTCGATGAACGCTTCAGCAATGACTTTGTGATTGATGACATAGCCGGGTATCACATAGGCGGTCATACGCCGGGCTATACGCTTTATATTTATCAGGACGTGTTATTTATCTGCGATTACGCATTTCCGCCCGGCCCGAAAATGCGTTTAAACCCATACGGCCCGAAAACCGAAACTTTACAAAGAGCCGAACGGATATTGACCATCATTAACAACAGTCCTTTAAAAACCGTCTGCGGCTATAACTATGTCTGCGACTTCAAAGACTGGTTACCTGATTTTGAGCGCGCCATTAAACATTAAAACCCCCAGCTCCTTAAGCGGTTGCAGATAATGAAAATTCTTACCGTTCCTGACATCCGGAAACTGATACAGATCCTTGGCCTGGAAAATTTTTTTAAGCGTGTTATTACGGCGTTAGAGGAAGATTTCGGCCGTTGGAGCGAATTTATTTTATCGCCACGTCATGGAACTCTTTATCCTCACGGTGTCATTGAATTGATGCCCTGTGCAGACCAACAGCACTATGCATTTAAATATGTTAACGGCCATCCTGATAATCCGCTTAAAGGCTGGCTCAACGTTGTAGCGATAGGACTCTTAAGCGATGTCGCTAGCGGTTATCCGCTAATGATCAGTGAAATGACCTTATTAACCGCATTCAGAACAGCGGCAACGGGCGTTCTGGCAGCAAAATATCTCGCCCGTGAAGATGCAAAATCATTAGCCATTATTGGAACCGGAGCACAGGCGGAATTTCAGGTTTGTGGCTTTGCCGGTTTTTTTCAACTGGAAGAAGTCCGCTTTTTTGATACCGATCCGCAGGCTATGGTCAAATTCTCACGAAATCTGTCAGGACAAAAGTTCAGGTTAATTCCTTGTCGCAGCATCATCGAATCCGTGCGTCACGCCGATATTGTGATAACGGCGACAGCCGCTAAAAAACGGCAGTCCTTGTTTGAGTTTGAAGATATTTCACCAGGCGCCTATATACATGCGATGGGCGGCGACTGTCCGGGGAAAACCGAGCTATCCGTTGAATTCCTGAATCAGGTCAAGTTGGTGGTTGAATATAAACCGCAAAGTCTTGTAGAAGGGGAGGTGCAGCAATGTGCAGCCGATCTTATCTATGCCGAATTATGGGAACTGGTCTGCAAGAATAAGCCCGGAAGGCAGAATAATTATGAGATTACGCTCTTTGATTCAGTCGGTTTTGCTTTGGAGGATTATTCTATACTCCGGGTTGTCTATGAACTGGCAAAAGAACATCAACTGGGAACAGAGTCAGCTTTAATTCCCGAACTCAATGATCCCAAAAATTTATTTGGCTTATTGAATCCTTGAAATATTGTGTTTTGAATGCCCCTGTTCAAGCCATGAGCTGTTGGTATTCAGCGCATAAAAATCCGGCAAGTCGCAGTAAATCCAGGCCTGTCAAACCCCCCTCGATTGGTGACACTACCTATTGATTCAAGACATCGATTCCTCTAATCTGTGAATATTCAAAAAGCAGCATTCTCAGCACGAGCGTGTTTGCTTTACTGTATTTGGCTACCAACTTAAGGCGGGACAAGTAACAAGGCTTAACCGTTCGCCCTGAGC
>CAZAUB010000361.1:0-475 GCA_964488195.1 uncultured Methylobacter sp.
CCCTGGATTCACAAGACATTACCCACCATCCGATGCATTTGAGGGCGCAGTTAGGGATAGGTTACTTGCCCCAGGAACCCTCGGTTTTTCGTAAGCTGAGTGTGGCAGATAATTTGCGTGCAGTATTACAAGTCCGTAATGACTTAACTGAGGGGCAGGTGGAATTAGTGATTGAGGAATTGTTGCAGGAGTTCCATATCCTGCATTTGCGTGACCAAATTGCCTTGGGTCTGTCGGGCGGCGAGCGGCGGCGTGTCGAAATTGCCAGGGCATTGGCGACCGAGCCTCAGTTTATATTACTGGATGAACCTTTTGCCGGTGTTGACCCGATATCGGTAGATGATATAAAAATAATCATAGAGCATTTGAAAGATCGCGGCATTGGCGTATTGATTACCGAACATAATGTCAGGGAAACACTAGGCATTTGTGATCGTGCGTATATACTTAACGACGGCAGAGTGATTGCAGAAGG
>CAZAUB010000361.1:495-1609 GCA_964488195.1 uncultured Methylobacter sp.
TCAACAGCTGTCCATGACGCCGCAATTGCAGCAGGCGATCAAGTTGTTGCAGATGTCGACATTAGAGTTGCAGCAGGAGATTCAACAGGCTCTTGAGTCCAATATGATGTTGGAAGTTATTGAGGAAGAAAGCGCCGTTCAGGAAGCCGACACACCTCCCGAGAGAAAAATCGATAATGCGGATTTGCTGACCAGCCAAGGTTCGCAAACAGATATACCCGATGAATTGCCCATTGATTCATCCTGGGACGATGTTTATGAATACGCGATGGAGTCAGGGGGAAATTCCACCGAGACTGTTGAATTTGAAACGCAGCGCAGTAAATCATCAACCTTGCTGGATCATTTGCTATGGCAAGTGGAGCTGACTTCGTTTTCGGAGCGGGATCATGCCATTGCGATGGCTATTATCGATTCGATCAATGAAGACGGCTATCTGATCAGTAGCCCCGAAGAAATTCATCAGGGCTTGCAAAGCCAGTTAGACGATCTGGATTTCGACGAAGTGAACGCGGTACTGCACAGGGTGCAAAATTTTGATCCGGTCGGCGTTGCCGCCATTGATTTAAAAGACTGTTTGAGATTACAGATACAGCAGTTGCCGGAGTCCACGCCTTTCAAAGAAGAAGCACTGACTCTTGTTACCCGGTATCTAGATTTGTTGGCTACCCATGAGCAGTCAAAACTGATGCGTAAACTGGGCGTGACCGAGCGGCAACTGGACGAGGTGGTAGCATTAATCAGAACCCTGGATCCCAAGCCGGGTGCGCAAATACAGGAATCAGATTCCGAATATGTTGTCCCCGATGTCTACGTGGTTAAGCGGAACGATAAATGGCAAGTCAACCTGAATCCCGATATAGCGCCAAAATTGCGTATCAATTCCCTTTATTCAGGCATGATAAAAAGAGCGGATAACAGCAAAGATAATACCTGCATGAAAGATCATTTGCAGGAAGCAAGATGGTTTATTAAAAGTCTCCAGAGCCGTAACGATACCTTATTGCGTGTTGCCCGGTGCATCGTGGAAAAGCAGACCGGGTTTCTTGAACATGGCTCTATTGCCATGAAGTCCATGGTATTAAGAGATATTGCTGAAGAACTGGAATTACAT
>CAZAUB010000361.1:1619-3208 GCA_964488195.1 uncultured Methylobacter sp.
GCACGAGTCGACCATCTCCAGAGTGACCACGCAAAAATATATGCATACCCCCAACGGTATTGTCGAATTTAAGTATTTTTTTTCCAGTCACGTTTCAACAGAAGGAGGGGGGGAGTGTTCATCTACGGCCATCAGGGCGTTTATTAAAGAGTTAATCAGCAATGAAAATCTGGCAAAACCGTTAAGTGATAGTAAAATAGCCGAGCTATTAAAAGAAAAGGGCATCAATGTTGCTAGAAGGACAATTGCCAAGTATCGTGAAGCGATGCTCATTTCGTCATCAAGTCAGCGTAAACGTATTTTATAGCGCTGCCTGCACCCTAAAAAACCAAATCATTCACCATTAAAGGAGTTTAACTCATGCAAGTCATCGTAACAGGCCATCATCTTGAAGTAACCGAGGCTTTAAAAGCGCACATCGACTCAAAATTTGAAAAATTAGCACGTCATTTTGATAATGTTACCGATGTACACGTCATTTTAAGCGTGGAAAAGTTAGTTCAAAAGGCTGAAGCAACGTTGCAATTGAGTGGCGCTAAATTGTTTGCCGAAGATCATCAGGAAGATATGTATGCCGCTATTGATGCGATGGTGGATAAGCTGGACCGTCAAATCGCCAAGCATAAAGAAAAAACTGCACAGCATAGATAAGGTAGGCAAAAGGCGAAAGGCGAAAGGCAAAGAAAGCTTTTTAGCCTTGCGCCTTTCGCCCTTAGCCTGATTTCCTCATGAAACTATTAATCGTCAGCGGTCTTTCCGGTTCGGGTAAAAGTATCGCCTTGGATACGTTGGAAGATTGCGGCTATTACTGCATCGATAATCTGCCCGTGACCTTGCTGGAAGATTTCATCAACCATGTCATGCTGGTGGATAAGAAAACCTATGCCAAAACGGCTATAGGCATTGATGCCAGGAATCAGAGCGAAAGTCTGGTCAATTTTTCCGAGAGCCTGGAGCTAATACGCAATAAACAGATTGATTGCGAAATTATCTTTATGCAGGCTGAAGAGTCTACCTTATTGAAGCGTTACAGTGAAACCCGGCGGCGGCATCCGTTGACGGATTTAAATGTACCGTTAAGAGAAGCGTTAAAAATCGAAAAGGAAATGTTGACGCCGGTTGCCCGGCACGCCAGCGTGGTCATCGATACCAGCCGGACGCATTACCACCAGTTGCGTGAACTTATCAGAGATCAGATCGGCGAAAGGGATATCAGGCATATTTCCTTGCAGTTTCAATCGTTCGGTTTCAAGCATGGTGTCCCGCTGGATGCCGATTTCGTGTTCGACGCCCGCAGCTTGCCCAATCCCTATTGGATACCGGAATTGCGGGGATTAACGGGAAAAGACCAGCCGGTCATCGATTTTCTTAACGAACAAGAACTGGTTGCCGAGCTTTTTAAAGATGTTACCGGATTTCTTGAGCGCTGGATTCCCCGGTTTGAGGCTGAAGGGCGCAGTTATTTGACCGTGGCGATAGGCTGTACCGGCGGTCAGCATCGCTCGGTTTATCTGGTTGATACACTCGCCAAGCAGTTTAAAGGCCCGTTCTTAAACGTCATTGTCCGCCATCGAGAATTACAATAAATT
>CAZAUB010000362.1:0-3201 GCA_964488195.1 uncultured Methylobacter sp.
GCTGGCTGCTGTGCTGATCGGCGGGAAACGATATACCTGGAGCGTGTTCCTCGGAGCGCTTCTGGCAAACGCAATGACAGGCATCCCCTTCTGGACAACCGCTGCCATTTCCTCCGGCAGCACCCTGCAAGTGCTTTTGGGCGCCTGGCTGCTCACGCGCGACAGCAGGTTTGATCCGAACTTTCGGTATTTGCGCGACTACCTGCGTTTGGTTGTCCTTGCAGGGGGCGTAAGCAGCAGTATCTCCGCCCTGACCGGCGCCACGGCCTTGCTGATGTCCGGATTCCTCACCGCCGAAACCTATTTCCTGAATATGATCCATTGGTGGATGGGTGATGCGCTCGGTATCGTTTTGGTTGCCCCCGTGATTCTGGTCTGGCGGCGGATACCCGATGACTGGAACGGGTCGAAGCGGGTACCCGAGGTCATGCTATTGTTTGGGCTGTCATTTCTGATCAATCAGGTGGTTTTTCTTGACTGGTTCCACGACACGGTCGGCCTTGTCGCTAAAGGCTACTGGATGTTCCTGTTTGTCACCTGGGCGGCGGTGCGTTTGGGAACTCACGGCGTGCTGGCAGTCCTGTTGATGACGGCAATCCAGGCGCTGCTGGGCGGATATCATGGAACCGGTTTTTTCGCTGATGATCTTGCCAAGACCCAGCTGACCAATTACTGGTTCTATATCGTAACTCTATCCTTGGTTGGCATGACGCTGGCTTCATACTTCAGTGAACGCAAGCAGGCTGAGCGACGCGAACACATCCGCAACCAGGTGTTGGAACGGCTGGCCAAGGGCGTCCCGCTGCCGGACATATTGAATATTTTGGTGTGCAGCGTGGAGGCGTCAGACTCGACCATGCTCGGCTCTATCCTGTTGCTGGATGAGACGGGGCGTCATTTGCTGCTCGGAGCCGCACCCAGCCTGCCGGAAGAGTATAACCGCGCGATCCATGGCATTGCCATAGGGCCTTGCGTTGGTTCCTGCGGTACGGCGGCGTTCCGAGGCGAACAGGTTATCGTCAACGATGTTAGTAGCGATCCCTTGTGGACTGATTATCGGGAGCTCGCCTTGAGTTACGGGTTACAGGCATGCTGGTCGCAACCGATCCTGTCCGGCACCGGACAGGTACTGGGCACTTTTGCCATCTACCGCAAAGAAATTCACACGCCGGACAGCACGGAACTCAACACGATCAGCGACGCCGCCAACATCGCCTGCATTGCCATTGAACACGCGCATGCCCAGCAGGCGCTGCGCATTGCCGCCACCGTCTTCGAAACGCATGAAGGCATTATCATCACCGACAGCAACAAAGCCATCCAGCGCGTCAACCGGGCTTTTACCCGCATCTACGGCTACAGCATCGACGAGGTGATCGGAGCCATCCCGTCGATACTCCAATCGGGCCAACAGGATGATGAATTTTATAGGGCCATGTGGGAGAAGTTGCTGTGCGACAAACATTGGGCGGGGGAAATCTGGGACAAACGCAAGAATGGCGAGGTTTTTCCGGCATGGCTGACGATTTCTGTCGTCACCGCCAAAGACAGAAGCGTTACCCATTATATCGGTACATTCACCGACATCACCGAATACAAACGCACGCAGCAAGAGTTGCAAAGACACCGCGACCACCTACAGGATTTGGTGGACGAACGAACCGCAAATCTGCGCGAGAGCGAGGAGCGCTACCGCCTGCTGGTGGACGGGGTCAAGGACTGCGCCAATCTCATGCTCGACAAGAATGGCTATATCATGACCTGGAATCAGGGCGCTGAACGACTCAAGGGTTACACCACTGATGAAATCATCGGGCAGCATTTTTCCATCTTCTATCCTCCAGATGTCATCTTGACAGGCAAACCGAATGCAAAGCTGGTTCAAGCGCAAAAACAAGGACGCGTGGAAGATGAGGGTTGGCGAGTACGCAAGGACGGCTCCCTGTTCTGGGCTCACGTAATTATCACAACCCTCTACAACGACAAAGGCGAGATACAGGGATTTTCAAAAATCACGCGCGACATCACCGAGCGCAAGCAGACCGAAGATCAGCTTGACCGTTTCTTCTCCCTCTCGCTGGATATGCTGTGCATCGCTAATGCGGACGGCTACTTTAAACGCGTCAATCCCGCGTTCACGCAGACGCTGGGCTGGAGCGCTGAGGAGTTTCTGACGCGACCTTTTCTCGACTTCGTGCATCCTGACGACCACGCCACCACACTCAGCGTAGTCGAAAAGCAGATCGCCGCCGGTGAGAACATCCTGAATTTCGAAAACCGTTACCTGCACAAGAACGGCTCGTGGCGTGTGCTGTCGTGGGCATCCGTGCCCTATGCGGGTGGGCTAATGTTTGCCACCGGACGCGACATCACCGAGCGTAAGGCGGCTACGAAACAGTTGCGCGACAGTGCTGCGCGCATTCACGCGATCCTCGATACCGTGGTGGATGGCATCATCACCATCGACCAGCGCGGCATCATCGAGACCCTCAACCCCGCCGCCGAGCGCATTTTCGGCTATACCGCCGTCGAGGTGGTCGGGCGCAACGTCAAGATACTGATGCCCGAGCCTTACCACAGCCAGCACGATGGCTACCTTGAGCATTACCGCGCCACCGGCGAGCCGCGCGTCATCGGCATCGGACGTATCGTCGAGGGGCGGCGCAAGGACGGCAGCACCTTCCCGCTGGAATTGGCGGTGAACGAGATGCTGCTGGGCGAGGGACGTTTTTTCACCGGCAGTGTCCGCGACATCACCGAGCGCAAACTGTTCGAGCAAGCACTTGTTGTCGCCAAGACCGAGGCGGAGCAGGCCAACCGGACCAAGTCAGATTTTCTCGCCGTCATGAGTCATGAGATTCGCACTCCCATGAACGGCGTGATCGGCATGGTGGATGTGCTGCACCAGACCAGTCTCAAGGGTTACCAGGTGGAAATGGTCGATACTATCCGGGAATCGGCGTTTTCACTGCTGGGCATCATCGAGGACATTCTCGATTTTTCCAAGATCGAGGCCGGCAAGCTGGAAATTGAGCACGCGCCCACAGCGGTGGCCGAAGTGTTAGAGAAGGTCTGCGTCATGCTGGATCGCCTGGCCGAAAAGAAAGGGGTGGAACTGACGCTATTCACCGATCCGGCGATTCCCACAGTCGTCCTGAGCGATGCCCAGCGTCTGCGCCAGGTCGTGATCAATCTTGCCAA
>CAZAUB010000363.1:0-3194 GCA_964488195.1 uncultured Methylobacter sp.
ACAAAGGCCGGTTACAGCTGGACGATATTATGCTGATCGACGCCGATGCCAACTCGCTGGACGGTAAAAAACCGTCGGCGGAAACGGTGTTGCATACCTCGTTGTACAAACGGTTTACGGCGATTCAATCGGTACTGCACCCGCATTCGATTAATGCCACGCTGATTTCACGGCTTTTTAAATCCGAAATCGTGCTGGAAGATTATGAGCTGTTAAAAGCATTGGCTGGAATTGACACCCACGAAAGCCGGGTTGTGATACCGGTTTTTGCCAACGACCAGAATATTCCCCGCCTGGCCGAAAAAGTGGGACAGTATCTGGACAAACACGGTGTTATCCATGCCTACATCATTGCCGGACATGGCCTTTATACCTGGGGCAGTTCGGTGCAGGAAGCCTTGCGTCATCTTGAGGCGCTGGAATTTTTATTTGATTGTGAATTGCGACTGCATAGATGCAGGAGGTAGAGCAATGCAGGAGCACAAACCGACGACTAGCGAGTATTGTAGGGGCGACCGGCCGGTCGCCCCTACGGTAGCGCGGAAATATCAAATCTAACTGATTTTTTTCAGGATTACCGACGACTATAAGGAATCAAAGACCATGAGCGCATTAACCGTTTACCCTGATAATCAGCCAAAGCTTGGCGAAACAGTAACCGACCTTAACGCCATCCAATCCCGGTTGAACACCCTAGGCGTACAGTTCGAACGCTGGACGGCTAACTGTGACAAGCTCGCCGATGCCGACCAGGACACCGTGCTTGACGCCTACAGCGATTCCATCGGCCGCCTGAAACAGCAATACAATTTTCAATCGGTCGACGTGATCAGCTTAAGCCCGGATCATCCCGACAAAGCCGCCTTCCGGCAGAAATTTCTGGCTGAACACACCCATGCCGATTTTGAAGTGCGCTTTTTTATCGAGGGTCGCGGCCTGTTTTATTTGCACGTCGCCGACAAAGTGTATGCCGTACTGTGCGAGCAAGGCGATTTAATCAGCGTACCGGCCAACACCACGCACTGGTTTGATATGGGCGAGAACCCCCGGTTTAAATGCATCCGTTTATTCACCACGCCGGACGGCTGGGTGGCCGACTTTACCGGCAGCGACATTGCCAAATCTTTTCCGACCCTCGATCAGTACGTTGCCGGGTTGTCATGATTAAAGCCATCGTCACCGATATCGAAGGCACGACCTCATCGATTTTGTTTGTTAAGGATGTGCTGTTTCCCTATGCGCGGGCAAACCTAGCTGACTATGTGCGCAACCATGCAGACGACCAGCAAGTTAAAATCCTGCTGGAAGATGTCTGCAAAGAAGTCGGCACCGAATTGTCCACCGAGCAAATCATCACCCAGCTGATCCAATGGCTAGACGAAGATAAAAAAGCCACGCCATTAAAGTCCTTGCAAGGCCTGATCTGGGAAGCCGGTTACCGGCAGGGCGATTTCAAAGGCCATCTTTATCCCGATGCAGCAGCAAAACTCAAAGAATGGAAAGCCAAAGGGCTGGATTTATACATCTACTCTTCCGGTTCGGTTTACGCGCAAAAACTGTTGTTCGCGCATACCGAATACGGCGATTTAACGCCGTTATTTTCCGGCTACTTTGATACCCATATCGGCGGCAAGAAAGAACAGGTATCGTATGACAACATAGCCGTACAGCTCGCCATACCGGCGAACCAACTGTTGTTTTTGTCGGACATTAAAGAAGAACTGGATGCGGCCAAAGCCGCAGGTTTTGCAACCATCTGGTTGACCCGGGACAGCGCACCCGACCCGCAAGCCGAGCACCGGCAGGTGAATAGTTTTGACCAAATCAGCATAGGCTGGAATAAACCTGTTTGAGCGAAAGCGAAAACAGGCGTTTCCGACACACCACTTATGCCCAATGCAGTTGACTTAAACCGTTCGTGCTGAGCTTGTCGAAGCATGAATGGTTTAAGCCATTGCGTAAAATGCCCTTCGACAAGCTCAGGGCGAACGGGTGGTGACTTATATGCGCCATACGCCCTTCGGCAGGCTCAGGACAGCCTTGGCCGGTCTTATTCCGGCCTACGTGTCTACGTCTGACTAGGCAAAGTCCATACCTCGACATCCGCCTGCCATAACTGAGAGACCAGCGGCTTCGCTTTATCCAGTGCACCGCTAGTCCAAAAACATTCCGTACCTGCCCTGGCCGCATCTGCCAACAAATTGTTCACTTCAAGCCGACGGCGAAGTTGCCGCGCAACCGCAGCAGCGGAATCTATGACAGCCACCCTAGATCCTGCTATTTCCTGTATCAGCGGCGCTAAAAACGGATAATGCGTACAGCCCAGCACTATCGTGTCAGCATCCCGCTCCAGCAATGGCAGCACATATTGCTCAAGCAATAGCCGGGTTTTATCGCCTGACAGATCGCCCGCTTCCACCTGCTCAACCAGCCCCGGACACGCCTGACCCAATATCTCGACATCCGTGCCGTATCGCGCAAACAACTTCACAAAATTATCGCTAGCCAATGTCCGGCTGGTCGCCAGAACGCCGATAACTCCTGTCTTGGTGTTCGCTGCCGCAGGTTTTACCGCAGGCTCCATCGCGATAATCGGCACTGAGAATCTTGAGCGTAACGTTGCTATCGCCGCGCCGGTTGCCGTGTTGCAGGCAACGACAATGGCCTTGACGTTCCGGCTCACCAAAAACTCGCTAATCGCAATCGACCGATCCTCGATGAATTGCTGGGATTTATCGCCATACGGCGCATGGGCTGAATCCGCCACATACAGCAAATCTTCACCCGGCAGCGCCCTGCGAATCTCGCGCAAGACCGACAAGCCGCCAACACCTGAATCGAAAACACCAATGGGATTTGCGGCATTCATTTTTTGAAACCTTTATCTGTCAACTCAGGACGCTAATTTTAAGACGAGGGTAGCTTAATGAGGTCTGGCCTACCCGATAATTATCATATTCTACCAATAACTGTCGGGCTTGGCTTACTCAAGTATGGGAGGCTGGGTTGATGCGGAAATAAACTCAGATGCGTAAAACAAATAACGCGCATTCAGGTGATTAACGCTTTCATCCAATAGGTATTTCTACTAATTGTACAAATGGATTTTTTTATTTACCCTAAAACTGCTTTGTCATTCCAGCTGATTTTTTGGGTTAGTGGATTAGAGTTTAGTATGCGCCGTCCATTGACTT
>CAZAUB010000364.1:0-3177 GCA_964488195.1 uncultured Methylobacter sp.
GAACAAGTCTGCAAGTTTGCCAATGTCTTGAAAGCGCAAGGCGTCAAAAAAGGCGATCGCGTTTGCATCTACTTGCCGATGATCAGCGAGGCGGCAGCGGTGATGCTGGCCTGCACCCGCATCGGCGCGGTGCATTCGATCGTATTCGGCGGTTTTTCTGCCGAGGCATTAAAAGATAGGATTCTGGATGCCAATTGCCGGTTTTTGGTCTGCGCCGATGAAGGCTACCGTGGCGGCAAGACCGTACCCATCAAAGCCAACGCCGATACAGCCGCCGCATCCTGCCCTTGTCTTGAAAAAGTCATCGTCATAAAAAATACCGGCAATCCAGTAGACTGGCACGAACAGCGCGATGTCTGGTATCACCAAGCGATGGCAACCGCGTCTGCCGATTGCCCGGCCGAAGAAATGGATGCCGAAGATCCGTTATTTATCCTGTACACCTCAGGCTCCACCGGCCAACCTAAAGGGGTTTTGCACAGCACCGGCGGTTATTTGCTGTACACGGCGATGACCCACAAATATGTCTTCGATTACCACGATGGCGATATTTACTGGTGCACCGCCGATATAGGCTGGGTAACCGGCCATTCCTACATGATCTACGGCCCGTTATGCAACGGTGCAACCACCTTAATGTTTGAAGGCGTGCCAACTTATCCCGATGCCGGCCGCTTTTGGCAGGTGATCGACAAACATCAGGTCAATATCTTCTATACCGCTCCGACTGCGATCCGCGCACTGATGGCACAGGGCAATGAATTTGTTACCCGCAGCTCACGCAGCAGCTTAAGGATACTCGGCAGTGTCGGCGAACCGATTAACCCGGAAGCCTGGGAATGGTATTACCATACGGTCGGCGATAGTCGCTGCCCGGTCGTCGATACCTGGTGGCAAACCGAAACCGGCGGCATTTTGATCACCCCGTTGCCCGGTGCTATAGCTCTAAAACCGGGTTCCGCCACCCTGCCCTTCTTCGGCATCAAGCCTGCAATCATGGACAACTCCGGCCAAATGATGGAAGGCGTAGCCGAAGGCATTTTAGTCATCAGCCGATCCTGGCCGGGACAGGCGCGTTCCGTTTTCGGCGACCATCAACGGTTTATCGACACCTATTTTAAGAACTACCCCGGTTATTATTTTACCGGCGACGGCGCACGACGCGATCAGGACGGCTATTACTGGATTACCGGGCGGGTTGATGATGTGATCAATGTTTCCGGTCACCGCATGGGTACGGCGGAAATCGAAAGCGCCCTGGTGCTGCACGAACATGTCGCCGAAGCGGCGGTAGTCGGCTATCCGCATGATATTAAGGGACAAGGCATCTACGCTTATGTGACCTTGAATGTCGGCATCGAGCCTACCGAACAACTGCGCAAAGAACTGATAGAGCTGGTCAGGAAAGAAATCGGCCCGATTGCCCACCCGGATGTCATCCAGTGGGCGCCGGGTTTACCCAAAACCCGTTCCGGCAAAATCATGCGCCGTATTTTGCGCAAAGTGGCCTCCAACGAGATCGGCAGTCTGGGCGATACCTCCACGCTTGCAGATCCCGCCGTGGTTGACGATATTATTGCGCATCGGGCTAATAAATAATCTTGTAAAAAATATTCCACACACGACCTTTGTGTTTCGATGTAGGGGCGGGCTTTAAACCTGCCCCTACGATAGTTCGGCAATAACTGCCCTCCCCCTCTTACAAAACACAACCCATGGATAATACAGCCGGGTTGTATCGCATTGTCGCACTCAAAAAAGCAAGTATTGCGCCATATGGCAATATCAAAGTGGTGCTTTTCTGGTTGAACAGGCAACTTAATCCATAACTGTGAGTTTCATCACGCTGTTTTTATTTTCTCGCCAAACTACTATATATTGTGTTATTCTTAAAACCAATCACTATATATCGATTATCAACCCTAAACCGGCTGGTTCTCAAATTTACTCACACATCCACTATTAATAAGGACATCACTATGCCTGCAAAGCTACATGTCATCCCAAACACCGTGACTGAAATACCTTTTCAGGACGCGTCAATGGATATTTGGGACACCAAATATCGTTTAAAGACCAAAGATGGCGAGGCTATTGACGGCACCATCGATGAAACCTACCAACGGGTTGCCAGAGCGATTTCCGAAGTGGAAAAAGGCAAAACCAAGCAGGAGCAGTGTTACAAAGACTTTCTGTGGGCGTTGCGTCAAGGCGCCATTCCAGCCGGGCGTATTATTTCCAATGCCGGCGCACTGGAACACAAACCGGCCACATCGACGATCAACTGTACGGTATCCGGCACCATCGCCGATTCCATGGACGATATTCTGGGCAAGGTACATGAAGCCGGGTTGACGCTAAAAGCCGGTTGCGGTATCGGTTACGAGTTCTCTACCCTAAGACCTAAAAATGCATATGTCTCCGGTGCAGGCGCCTATACCTCAGGCCCGCTATCGTTCATGGATATCTATGACAAGATGTGTTTTACCGTGTCGTCCGCAGGCGGCAGACGCGGCGCACAAATGGCGACTTTCGATATCGGCCATCCCGATGTCGTCGAGTTTATCCGAGCCAAACGCGAAGACGGTCGATTGCGCCAGTTTAACCTGTCGCTGCTGATCACCTCCGAATTCGTTGAAGCGGTAAAAACCGACAAGCCTTGGTCGCTGTCATTTCCGGTCACCGAAAAAGAAGTCAAACTGGATAACCTGGATTTGACTGACAGCAAACAAATCATCTGGCGCGACCTGCCCTGCATAGACGGCTATATCCTTAACGACGACGGCCTGGTCGCCTGCAAAATAAGCAAAACCATGCCTGCCCGCCGTTTATGGGACATCATCATGAGTTCGACTTACGACTATGCCGAACCAGGATTTATCCTGATCGACAAGGTCAACGAGATGAATAACAACTGGTTTTGCGAGAAAATCCGTGCGACCAATCCCTGCGTAACAGGCGACACCTGGATTCAAACAGATCAAGGGCCAAGACAGGTTAACGCCATCTTGGGCCAACCAATAAACGTATTAGTCGATGGTCAATTGCATCAATCCGGTATTGAAGGCTTCTTCAAAACCGCAACCAAAGAAGTGATTAGATTAAGAACAAAAGAAGGTTTCAGCCTGCGTCTGACTGACGATCATCGGGTACGCAAAATAACCCGCCTGGATCGTT
>CAZAUB010000365.1:0-3162 GCA_964488195.1 uncultured Methylobacter sp.
CTTGGCGCTGATAATCGCTGTTACCGTCTGGCCGTCTTTTTTGCTGTTGGCGCTGGATGTTTATGGTCTGCACGGCTGGCTTCGGGAATGTCGCGTTTGGCACGAGCCGCCCGGTGCGAGTGTACTGGCTGTTCTGCTCTCTGCCAGTGCCGTTGTCATCGTACGTCTGCTGAACAATATAAAGTGTTCTACCCGGCTCAGACGCAGTATCCGTAACATGCCGCCGCTGGATGAATCGAAATCAGCGGCATTGCGCAAAACCTTGCCTGATTTAGATAAGGTCACGCTGCGCGTCTACCCGTGTAATGCCCCCCAAGCCTTTACCGTGGGCTGGCGCGCACCGGTTATCGTGCTGTCGAGCTGGCTGATCGAAAACCTGGACGAACAGGAAATCACTGCGACGGTAGCCCATGAGCTGGCGCATATCCGGCACCGGGACACGCTGTTGATGTTTTGGGTACACAGCCTGTGCCCGGGCGGCTTCGGTCTGCGCCCATTACGTCGGCAAATCCGGTATCTGACCGTACTGATCGAAAACCGGGCCGATACGACAGGCGCTTTCCTGACCGGCAACCCTTTGGCGCTCGCAAGTGCGCTGACCAAGGTGGGTAAGCATTTAACCTCGCCGCGTTCTGCACCGGTCTTGTCATTGACGGGGAACGGCAATGCCTCTTTGCTGCGGCAGCGTGTCGTTATGTTGTTGGGGGAACGCGAGCCGATACGCAGGTTTAATTTGGGATTAAGCTTGCTGTTGGCGGGTTTTCTCACGGGAACCGCATACCTGTTTGCCTATGCATACGAGTTGCCGTGCGTCGGTTTGCAATGCAATTTAAAAACCATGGCCCACCCGCAACCGGATATGTCCCATTAAGGATTATGCTTAATGGCTGGCAGAATTTTAATCGTGTCCTATTGCCTTGATTTACAGGCATCTCATTTAAGCCGCAATAACCCGGCTGATAATAAGAGGAGGATAAAGTGTCAAAACCAATACCTGAACAACAGAAAGCCGGAATTCCGCCACATAAAAAAATTGTTTTTTAGAGGTGTTTCTAAGGCTCTAATTTTCTTATTCGGAGGAATTTTGGCTTTTTCTCTTTCGGCACATGCCGCCGCAAACAGACTAATCAATTCGAGCAGCCCGTATCTGCTTCAACACGCGCATAACCCGGTAGACTGGTATCCGTGGGGCGAGGAAGCCTTTGCCAAGGCGCGGAAGGAAAACAAGCCGATCCTGCTCTCCATCGGCTATTCCACCTGCTACTGGTGCCATGTGATGGAACGGGAGATCTTTGAGAATCCTGAAATCGCCAAGCTGATGAACCAGTCTATCGTCAGCATCAAGATCGACCGCGAGCAGCGCCCGGACGTGGATGAAGCCTTCATGATCGCCACTCAAATCATGACGCGCGGCGGCGGCTGGCCGAACAACGTGTTCGTCACACCTGACCTCAAGCCGTTTTTCGCTGGCTCTTATTTCCCGCCGACGGATTTTACGTCAGTCATTCAGCAGATTCACGAACTATGGATGCAGGATCAGGCAGGCATAGAAGCGCAGGCCGACCGGCTGGCCAGTGCCATCATCCAGATCAAGCAGCAGGAAAACGATGCAGCCGGCACCCTTCCGGGCCAACAGGCGGTCGAAGCGTTGCTCGGGCATTACAGCAATTACTACGACAACCGGTTGGGCGGTTTTTATCAGGCTCCGAAATTTCCGAATGAGGTCGCGTTGCTGTTTCTACTCGACAGCTACCGCCTGACCAACAACAACGCAGCACTGGCTATGGCGCGCGGCACGCTGGAATCTATGGCGCAAGGCGGCATTTATGACCATGTCGGCGGCGGCTTCCATCGCTACGCCATTGATGCACAGTGGCGTATCCCGCATTTCGAGAAGATGCTTCATAACCAGGCGCTGCTGGCGCGCGCCTACACGGAGTTTTACGCGCTTGCCAACGCGCCCGAAGGCCGCGCCACCGCTGAAGGCATTCTTGATTTCACGCTGCGGCAGATGACGCACAAGGACGGCGGCTTTTACTCTGCGCTCGATGCCGAAACCGATGCCGTGGAAGGCGCGTATTACGCCTGGACGGATGCGGAACTGAAACAGGCGCTGGATGCCGAATCCTACGCATGGCTGACGAAGCATTACGGGCTGACGGAGATTCCCGAGATTCCCGGCCACAAGCATACGGACGGCAAGGTGCTCTATCTCAAGCAGCCGCTTTCCGGGATTGCGACAGCGGAAGGCCTGTCCTATGAAGATGCGGTCAAGAAGCAGCAGGCCGTGATGACCGCGCTACGCAAAATGCGGGACAAGCGCAACAAACCGCATCTTGACAACAAAATCATCACGGTCTGGAACGGACTGATGATCGACGCGTTCGCCCGCGCCGGACAGCGCATGGGGAAGCCGGAATATACCGAAGCCGCCCGCCGTGCTGCCGATTTCATTCTGGCAAATTTGCGGAAAAAAGACGGTACGCTATATCGCACATGGCGTGACGGCAAGGCTGAGATAGCGGCCTATTTCGAGGATTATGCCTTCATGATTCAGGGGCTGGTGTCCACCTATCGCGTGACCAAAGAGGACAAATACCTGCAAGCAGCCAAGGAGCTGGTAGTGAAAGCTAAGCCACTGTTTTGGGATAAGGCGCATGGCGGCTATTATTTCACCGATGGCAGCGAGCAACTGCTGGTGCGCATGAAGAATGCCGAGGATTCGGCCATCCCTTCCGGCAACGCGGCGATGGCGCAGGCGTTGCTTGATCTTTATGAAATCACGGGCGATGCAGCGTGGAAGCAACAGGCTGAAGGATTGCTTAAAGCCTTCGGGCAGGCCATCACCGAGAATCCGCGAGGCTATACGCATATGGTACATGTGTTGCTTAGGCTGAATGATTCGGCATCGGCAACGAAGGCAGCACCGCAACCGGCTGAAGCGCTTGCCGCGCAGGAGGCGATGGAAACCAAAGCGCATGTGAAGGTTAGTGTGTTGGAACGCCAGCGCGAGGGTAATAGCCTCACTGTCACGGCGGTGCTGGATATTGCCGAGGGCTGGCATATCAATGGCAATCCTGCGAGCCTCGATTTCCTGATTTCCACTTCTGTTGATGTACGCGAGGACTCCGGCAAGACGGAAGTGAAGCCTGCCTATCCCGA
>CAZAUB010000366.1:0-3152 GCA_964488195.1 uncultured Methylobacter sp.
CAACCATGATGCTTAATAGCGTCATAGCTATCAGCACTTCAATCAGCGTGAAGCCCATCGCGTATCTTAAACCTGGTGTAGCGTTGGGAAAATGGTACGCGATGCGCACCCTACCGCCTTGAACCTTGAACCTTGAACCTTTTGCCTGAGTTTTCCTCATAACACTTTATTCGCCAGTTTTAATGTTATTAACTCAATCTGCCTGCCGCCAGCATTCGCCGCGCCAGCTCCCGGCCGGCTTGCGGCATACACACCATCCCTGGCATTATCATCACCCCAGTTTACGCTAACCTTAACTTTAAAAAGCACTGCCCCTACGGCCGTGACATCTAAATTTTCAGCCGTGAATTGAAACGGGCTAACAGACACCCGCCAATGGTATTTTCCATTTTCCAACCCAGTAATTTCGCTAGTTTGCAAGGGCGCTTCCACGCCTGTTCCGGCCATTAAAGATTCGGCAATTTGAACGGCTGCGATATATTCCTCGGCAACGCCGGCGGTATTAACACCGGCAGAAAATATCTTCAGCAAAATACCCAGGGAAAGCGCCAGAATTGAAAACGCAATCAGGATTTCCAGTAAAGAAAAGCCGCGCTGTTGTTTATTCACTTTCAAGTTCAATCTGGCCGGTTAACCAGTTTATATCGATTTTCCACGATGTACGCCCTCGCTCCAGAGTGATTCTTCCTCCCGTAGAGGAGCCATCGGCAAAAAAACGGATGCTCGCCGTGCCTTCCCCGGTTAATTCAGTTTGCGCAGTCACCACGGTGACATCAATGGCCTCAGGTATTTGATAAAGCTTGTCCCGACCGCTGACCGTGTAGCTGTTATCGCTAAGATCAAGAGCAACCGTGGTTTCCTGACGGGTCATTAAAGCCTGCCCTCTGGCGTAACGTAGCGCTGAAACTATGTCCCTTGCCGCCGCCTTGATTTCTGTAGAGTCATTCCCTGACGACAGGTTAAGGCCGATTACGGAAAAACCCAGCACAACGACAAAAAGCACTACGGTCAATTCCAGCAAGGTAAATCCACGCTGGCGCAAGACTTTTACTGGTTTCCACGCAGTACATGGGAACTCATGCCATCCGCGCTGTGGCTTGCCCCTTTCGCCTTGCACCTCATAAATCATTCCCAACTAGCAATATCCTGATCTTCGCCTTCGCCGCCTTCCTTGGCATCCGCCCCTAAGGTATACAAGTCGAATTTCCCGTGCTCGCCGGGAGAAGTATAGCGGTATTCCTGCTGCCATGGATCAAGCGGCATTTTGGCTTTACGCAAATAAGGGCCGTTCCAGCGTTTGGCGCTATCGGGCGATTCAATTAAGGACTTCAAGCCTTGGTCGGAGGTCGGATAGTTGCCCAAGTCCAGCTTGTACATATCCAAAGCGGCCGCCAGATCTTCAACTTGCACCCTGGCCGCTTTGGTTTTGGATTCGCCCATGTGCTTCATAACCTGCGGCCCGACTATCCCGGCCAGCATCGCAATAATGCCCAACACCACCAATAACTCAAGTAAAGTGAAACCGCTCAGGTGCAAGGCGAAAGGCGAAAGGCGCAACGAGCCTGTCTTTTTCGCCTTTAGCCTTTCGCCTTGTGCCTTGCCCCTTGAACCTTGAACCTTGAACCTTGTTATTAGTTTCATGATGTATTTCCCCATTTAAAATGCCAAATCATTAACACTCAGGATAGCCAGCAAAATCGACACGATGATGCCCGCAATCATCAAGCCTAATGAAATTATCAAAGCCGGTTCCAGCAATGCCAGCATACGCTGTATTGCGACTCTAAGTTGTTTATCGTAAATAGTCGCTACGCGGAGCAGCATTTCTTCCAGGCGTCCGGTTTCTTCGCCCATTTTTATCATTTGCATGGCCATTTTGGGAAATATGCCTTTCTCCAGCAAGGCATCCGACATATTTTTACCCTGCTTTAACTGCTCTTCGGTATCTTGAATGGCCTCCGCCAAAACCAGATTGTCTACAGTTTCGCGAACGATAACCAGAGCCGCCAGTATCGAAACGCCATTACCCAATAAAGTGCCCAGCGTGCGGCTGATGTTGGCGGTTTCCTTGTGCAAAATAATCGTCCCGGCCAGCGGCAGTTTCAAAAAACGGCCGTCCCAGACCTTCTTTTTTACCGGATCGGCCAGCTGAAGATTCATATAACCGGTGATTAAGACAACGCCCAAAACCAGTGCCCACCAATAGCTTTGCAGCCATTCGGCCAGTCCTACCACGATCTGAGTAGATACAGGCAGCGACTTGCCCGCGCTTTCAAACATTTCGGAAAATTGCGGCACCACGAAGGTCAGCATCACAAAAAGAGAGGCCAGCGACATGACCAGCAAGATGGCCGGGTATATCAATGCCGTGCTGACCGTCTCTTTTAATTCCCGAGTGCGCTCCAGGTATTCGGACAAGCGCGTCAAGACTTCACCCAGACTGCCGCCGGCCTCACCGGCGCGTATCATGTTCAGATAAAACTTGCTGAAAATGCCGGACTGCTTTTCCAGCGCATCGGCCAGCGTAGAGCCGCCTTTTACTTTCTCCAGAACCCTGGCGATCAACTTGGTCACCCGTTCATTGTCTTCAGTCAAGCCAATCAATACCAGCAAGGATTTATCCAAAGGCAAGCCGGATTCCAGCAAGGTTGCCAATTCGCCGGTGAACAAGGCTATGTCTTTTTGCGATAATTTGGACTGTTTTATACCCAGACTTAAGCCCAGAAACGATTTGGCACCCGCCGGTACTACACGAATAGGGATATAGCCTTCCGCCTGCAAGGCCGCAATCAACAGCTGTTCATCAACCGCGTCTCTGACGCCCTCTTCGGTTTCACCAAGACTATTAACCGCTTTATAGGCAAATAACATGTTATGTTTCCGACGTTACCCGCAGCACTTCTTCCAGAGTGGTAATCCCTTGTATGGCCTTAACCAGGCCATCTTCATACATCGTTGACATGCCTTCTTCAATAGCGAGCCTTTGAATGGCCCCGGCTTCTTCATGCGCCATAATTAATTTACGGAGAGGATCGGTCATCGGCAGAAACTCAATAATGGCCAGTCGCCCACGGTAACCTAAGCCCCCGCATGACGGGCAGCCGACCGGTTTGAATAAAACAATATCGCCAGCCGGTGCAAACCGTCTTAAC
>CAZAUB010000367.1:0-3123 GCA_964488195.1 uncultured Methylobacter sp.
TACCCAACCGCAGATTGAAACCGTTTCGCCTAACTGTTGTGTGTTTAATTCTCCGCACTTGTGAGTACGCATAAATTTTCCCTGTTGATTGAAGTTAAGATGAAAGGCGAAAGGCTCAAGGCGAAGGCATATTTTTTTGCCTTTCGCCTTGAGCCCTTCGCCTGCTTTATTATTTACAGCCGCCAGCCGGGCAGCTGCCGGAAGGCAATGGTGAACTTGGACAACTCGCCTCGCCCGCTATGTTCTTCTTGGTGCCGTTCTTAAAATCAGTTTCGTACCAGCCGCTGCCTTTTAATCTGAATCCCGCCGCAGAAATCTTTTTCATTAATTCCGGCTTGCTGCAAGCTGGGCAGGTAATGAGGGGCTCGGCGCTGAGTTTTTGTAACGCTTCGTGTTCATGACCGCATGATTTACATTGGTACTCGTATATTGGCATTAACCACTCCGATAACAAAAAATAATAGCTACAATAAGTGCCGCGTTTAGTTTTTCAAGGCACTTACTATAAAATAACCGCCTATTTTACAGAATTTACCTTCAATAATGAAAACAATAACCATCACAAGGCCGGATGACTGGCATTTACATGTCAGAAACGGCGCGGTTTTAAAAATCGTTATGCCGCATACGGCCAGGCAATTTGCCCGCGCCATCATCATGCCCAATCTCAAACCGCCTGTTACGACAGTGGCTCAGGCCTTGGCTTATCGGGAAGAAATTTTAGCAGCGGTTCCTGTCGATCTGGATTTTACGCCGCTGATGACGCTTTATCTGACCGGTTCGACGAGCGTGGATGAAATCAAAAAAGCCGCCGAATCCGAACATATCCATGCCTTTAAGCTATATCCTGCCGGGGCAACCACCAATTCCGATTCCGGCGTTGCCGACATCAAGGCTGTTTATCCGTTATTGGCGGCAATGGAACGGCATGATCTGCCATTGCTAATTCATGGCGAAGTCACCGATGACGCGTGTGATATTTTTGACCGGGAACGGGTGTTTATCGACACCTACCTGACTGACATCACCCAAAATTTCCCAGGTTTGCGCATCGTGGTAGAACATGTGACCACAACTGAAGCCGTGCAGTTTGTGCAAGATGGTCACGCCAATATTGCCGCAACCATCACCCCCCAGCATTTGCTGTTTAACCGCAATGCGATTTTGGCGGGCGGCATAAGGCCGCATTATTATTGCCTGCCGATTATTAAGCGCGAGTCTCATCGTCTGGCATTGGTCAAGGCTGCTACCAGCGGCAATCCAAAATTCTTTCTGGGTACAGACAGCGCTCCGCATCTAACTTCATTAAAAGAAACCGCCTGTGGTTGTGCAGGTTGTTACAGCGCTCATGCGGCTTTGGAACTTTACGCGGAAGCGTTTGAACGGGCGGATGCATTAGACAAATTGGAAGGTTTCGCCAGTTTTTACGGTGCCGATTTTTACCGGTTGCCCAGAAATTCAGGTACGGTCACGTTGGAAAAAACCGTCTGGAAAGTGCCGACTGCTTATGGAGAAAATGGCCTATCGATCACGCCGCTCAAGGCGAATGAAGAGTTGTGTTGGAAGTTGGCGAAGGGCTAAAGACGAAAGGCTAAAGATTCAAGGTAACAACGTATTTTTCGCCTTTCGTCTTTAGCCCTTCGCCTAATTTTAATAAGGTTGAACAGGGGCCAAATTATTCTTGTTAAATTCTTCATCATCTTCCAGAAAGTCTTCTCCTTCAGGCACATTTCCATCATGAATCAGGTATTCACGATGCTGGAAATAGGCGCTTTTAAAAAACGCATACCGGTCTATAGCCGCTTCCGTCGCAATTTTTTCAGTGCTTAAATTGTCTGCACGCTGGTCGGCGGCATTCACCGCAAATAGCCCCCCGGTAATAATGCCGCTATCAACATAGCTGATTGGATTCATCGCCGCATCGCCGATCAAACCGCCAACGCCACGGGGAGAACTAGGCCCGAACAACGGCAATACTAGATAAGGGCCTGTTGGCACACCCCAAACACCCAGCGTTTGATCAAAGTCCTCATTATGCTTGGGCAAATCAATCATGTCCGCGACATCGATTAATCCGCCAACACCGGCAATGGTATTAACGATAAAGCGCGATCCATCCAGGCCGGTTTGCGCGATTTTAAACTGCAACAAGTCATTAAGTGTTACACCTATATCATTAATATTACTGAAAAAATTTGTCACGCCGCGATCAACAAACGATGGCGTTATCCAGCGATAACCCCTGGCGACTGGCTTCATCGCGTAATCATCAAGGTTATCGTTAAACGTCTGCACACCCCTATTCCATCCTTCCAATGGATCTTGGGGGTCTTTCGCGATAGTTGCGCATCCTGCCAGCATACCCAATAAAACAAGACATCCGAGTTGGGTCATCAATTTTTTCTGTTGCATTACATTCTCTCCACAACGCTATTATTTTTATAATGGGTCACAATCGCGTAACATACCATAAATTGCCGCCTTTATTCCCCATAATTTCGACACCTCTTGGCACAACTCAAAAAAATGGATACACCTGCAATTCCCATAGACAAACGTTTCCGAGGCTTCCTCCCGGTAGTCATCGACATAGAAACAGCCGGGTTTAATCCCAAAAAAAATGCATTACTGGAAATTGCGGCCGTGATTGTTGAATTTGACGGTAACGGTGACCTGGAAATTACCGAACGTTATACAACCCACGTCATTCCCTTTAAAAATTCAGAACTGGACGAAGCCGCGCTCAAGTTTAACGGCATAGATCCGCACCACCCGTTTCGTATGGCTATTGACGAGAAAGACGCACTGCACATGCTGTTTAAACCGATTAAAGAGGCGGTCAAGCGTAACAATTGCACCCGGGCAATTCTGGTCGGTCACAACCCCGCTTTCGACATCGGCTTCCTGAATGCCGCCATTCAAAGAACCCAAATGAAACGCAGTCCTTTCCATCCGTTCAGCACCTTCGATACCGCGACATTAGGGGGATTGGTCTATCAACAGACCGTGCTGGCGAAAATGGCCCAAACGGCAGGATTGGATTGGGATAACGAGAAAGCCCATTCGGCGCTTTATGACGCCGAAAAGACAGCGGAATTGTTTTGCATGATAGTCAATCGATGG